>DASPKB010000104.1:0-2942 GCA_035628315.1 Gemmatimonadales bacterium
TGCTCTGGCCCCATGCAATCTCATGCACCATCCGAAAGCGGCGCACCAGGTCCCGATTCCCCGGCTGCACCACCACCGGTACATCCCGCCGCAGAAACCGCAGCGTTCCCAGGTCGGTATGGTCCATATGGGCGTGGGAAAGGAGCAGGGCGTCGAGTACCGGAAGCTCCCTCGGCTTCAGCCCCGGCTCCACCAGCCGTCTCGGTCCCAGCTTCGCCAGGCCTCTCCCGATTCCAATGCGCGGCTCGAGCGCGGGATCGGTCAACAGCCAGGACCCGAAAAAGTTCACAAGGACGGTCGCATGGCCCAGCCAGGCGAGAGTAAGCCGGTCATCCGGCCACAGATCGGGTGAAGGTCGATGTGGCGCGGGTGCGATGTCGGGTCGGGTCAGAGCAGGAGTCACTGTACTTTCACGGTCACAAGGCACGAGTCAAGGGTCACGAGCGTGGAGTCTAATCGGGTTTGTGTGTCGCAAGTCTAGACTCGTGACTTTCTCCTAGTATGATCCCCCGGTCTATGCGAGTCGTCCTACAGCGCGTCTCCAGCGCTTCGGTCAGCATAGCAGGGCGAACCGCCGGCACGATCGGCCGTGGCTATTGCCTGCTCGTCGGCTTTACCCATGGAGATACGATGGCACAGGTAGATTGGATGGCCGAAA
This sequence comes from Gemmatimonadales bacterium, assembly GCA_035628315.1. Lineage (GTDB taxonomy): Bacteria > Gemmatimonadota > Gemmatimonadetes > Gemmatimonadales > GWC2-71-9 > CAVVWJ01. The sequence goes on from DASPKB010000104.1 coordinate 659, forward strand.
AAGTCGCGGGTCTTCGCCTGTTCGCGGACGCCGAGGGGAAAATGAATCTCGGGCTCGGCGAGGTGAGGGGCGAGCTTCTGGTGATCTCTCAGTTCACGCTCTATGGCGACGCCTCGAAGGGCCGGCGGCCTTCGTTTATCGACGCTGCGCGCCCCGAAGTTGCCATTCCACTCTACGAGCATTTCCTTGCCGCGCTGCGGGAACGGGGAATTACGACAGCAGCCGGTGAATTCGGGGCTGATATGCAGGTGGAGATACACAACGATGGACCGGTGACACTAATCCTCGACCGGCTGCCATGAGCAACATCACGCTGACCCTGGCCTCGTCCTCGCCCCGCCGGCGCCAGTTGCTCGAGATGCTCGGCATTCCGTTGCGTGTGGTGTCTCCGGATATCCCGGAAGTGCGCCGCGCACTGGAAACTCCGGTGGATTATGTCGAGCGCCTCGCCCGGGAGAAGGCGCTCAGCGTACCGGGGGAGCTGGTGCTTGGCGCCGATACCACAGTGGTGATCCGGGATGCGGTACTGGAGAAGCCAGTGGACGGCGCTGACGCGCTGCGCATGCTGCGCCAGCTCCAGGGGCGTACCCACCAGGTCGTCACCTCGGTTGCGCTGGTGTCTGACCATACGGTGCACCAGGCCACCGATGTCACCAACGTGACATTCCGAAGAGCCGAGGATGAGTTTCTGGAAGCCTATGTGGCTACGGGTGAGCCGATGGACAAAGCGGGGGCCTACGGTATTCAGGGCTATGGCGCAGCGCTGGTCGAGCGAATTGAGGGTGATTTCTTCAGCGTCATGGGCCTGCCGGTTCGTCTGGTCTTGAACCTGATGCAGGAGGCGGGGCGAGAGTATCGGTTTGGGAAGTAGTAGCTGGTAATGCGCGCTTAGGAGCGGCTACACTGGATTGCTCTTGTCGTGGCGCAAGGTGAGTGTGGGCTTCGAATCCCGACCCACGACTCGCGGCTCGTGACCCGTGACCCCCTTTACCCGATACACCTGCACGGCACGGGTTCGGCCCCGTAACGCCATGGCCGGTAGGTACTCATAATCAGCATGATCCTTTACCACCTGGCATAGGGCTTCGCTGACCAGAATTTCGCCGGGGCCGGCCTCAGAGCAGAGCCGGCTGGCTACGTTGACTGCATCACCGATCACGGTGTATTCCAACCTCCGGTGACTGCCGATGTTGCCGGCAAAGACGTCACCATAATTGATCCCGATGCCGACTCCGATTTCCGGACGGCCCATCAGGGCCCAGCGCTCATTCAGCCGGGCAACGCCGGACTGCATGGCGATAGCCGCGCGCAGAGCTCGATCCGGATCATCCACGTGAGCGATCGGCGCTCCCCAGAGAGCCATGATGGCGTCGCCCACGAACTTGTCGAGGGTTCCGCCGTGCTCGAACACGATCTCCACCATCTCGCTGAAGTACTCGGTGAGCAGCTGCGCGATCGCGTCGGGGCCCATCGATTCCGACATCGAGGTAAAGCCTCGAATATCGCTAAAGAGAATCGTTATGGGACGCCGCTCACCACCCAGAGGGACGACCGCATCCTGCTGCGCGATCTCGGCCGCGATATTGGGCGCGAAATATCGCTCGAAGTTGGAGCGGACCAGCGCCTCGCGGCGGATCTGTTCGGCGTAGCGGCTGTTGCGGATCCCGATCGCAACCAGCCCGCTGAACGCCACCATAAACTGCAGATCTTCGTCGGTAAAGGAATTCGCCGCGGTCACGCTGTCGACATAGAGCAACCCCAGAATTCGATCGCCCGAGGCCATGAGCGGGGAACACATTGCGCTCCGAACGCTCTGCGTCACGATCGAATGTCCCTTGAATCGACTGTCGGTGCGGGTATTGTCGGAGACCACCGCCACCCGTTCGCGCATCACCTTGTCGACGATGGAGCGGGGCACTTGCTGGAACGCGGCGTCGCCCAAACGGCTCCGGGAGATAGAAGGCACCAGCTCGCCGGTGCTCTCGTTGTGAAGAAGGATGGATACACGATCGACGTCCATTACCTCGAACATCATGTCGACCACGTTGTCGAGCAGGCGGTCGAGATCGAACTCGCTGGAGAGCTTCTGCGAGATGTCCAGCAGGAGGGAAAGCTTTTTGGCCTGCCGCTCCTCGGCGGTGGAGGCAGCCACACGTAGCTGACCTACGCCGGGCGTCTGCGCACGGCTGGTGATACCCGGTGGACCCCCGCCGCTGACCATCAGCTGGCGAACAATGGTGTCGCCGGCAGCCGGACTGGCGGGAACCAGGGGGACGCCTCCCGA
>DASPKB010000105.1:0-9297 GCA_035628315.1 Gemmatimonadales bacterium
ATCAATCCGCGTTCAGGGACGTCGCCACCAGGCTAAGTGGGTTGCCCGGCAAGAGCTGTCGCCGGCCGTAGTCCAGCCCTGTGACAACCTGCGCCGGCTCGCCGGTAGCAGAGAAGCGGCCGGAAGGGCTTCCTTCCGGCCGTCTTTTTTACCCTATGTAGAAAGTCAGGTGAGGGCCGGCGCCACTGGTGTGGAGACCGAGCAACAACTCGCGCCAACTCCAGACCCGCAAGCCGGGTCTTTGCCGTGACTAACCGGCCGCTCAGGGCCCCCTCAGGCGCATCCTACCCGAGGTGCACTCCGGAAGAAATTCGCATACATTGCCTTAGCCAATGGGGCAGCCTTTTCACGGCTGCCCCACCCAGGCCGGGCATACTTCGTGCGCCCGCCAACCGCCGGCATGCTGAATGTCTGCGGCCTAGTGCCACGGATCACACCAAGAGGTTTATGCGTATTCCCCCCCTGTGGTCAGTCCTCATCGCTGTGGGTTTACTTCTTTCCAGCCGGATTGAGGCGCAGACGCCGACCCCCACCTCGGACCAGGTAACCCTGGCTCCCGGGGATTCCATCCGGGTCGTGGTGTGGCGCAAGCCCGAGATGAGCGGTGACTTTATCGTGGGACCCGAGGGCGTAATTACGCATCCACTCTACCAGGCGGTGCGAGTCGGTGGAGTCCCGTTCGCCACCGCGCGGGCAAACCTGCGGAACTTTCTCGCCCGCTTCGAACAGGATCCTCAATTCGTGGCTGAGCCGCTGGTGCGGGTTGCGGTTTCGGGTGAAGTGGGCCGCCCTCAAGTGTTTGCCCTTCGACCCGAGACCTCGATCGCCGATGCCGTAGCTCAGGCAGGTGGGCCTAATGAGTTCGCCAACCGGGAAAATGTGCGCGTGCTGCGTAGAGGAGCCGACGGCCGTCAACGTGAGCTGCGTGTGAACCTGATCGATCCAGAGGGGCCTTCCGCTACGCTGAGAGTCAACTCCGGGGACCAGATCGTGGTCGACCGGCGGAGATCCTTCTTTCGAGAAATATTCCTGCCCGGGCTGAGCGTCCTAGGGTCGGCGGCTTCAATCTATCTCCTCATCGATCGCGCCAACCGGGATAATTAGGTCATGACAGATTATTACCCCCCAGGACGACAGCTTCCCCCCGCGCCCGCGGCCTTTGACCGCGGGCCCGAGCGGCCTTCAGGTGACTCCATCTCGCTGGGTCACATGCTATCTGTGCTTCGGCGCCGCTATCGCCTCGTCCTGGGTCTCTCGCTGCTTGGCCTGGCTGCAGGGGGATACCTCGCGGCCAGAGCACCAGCGGCCTACAAGGCAACCGCTGTGCTGCGGCTTGCGGGGGAACGGAGGGCGCTCACCGGTGAGATAGAGCCCACCCCGGAGCTCGACCGCCTCGCTAACCCGCTCCTCTCTATTGCAGAGCTGGTGCGTAGCCGAAGTGTCATGGGGGCGGTCGTTGATTCGCTTGGCCTGCGGCTCCTCTCCGCCACGCCGGAGTTCGGCACCGGCAAGCTGGAAAACGTCAAAGTAGACCCGAAGGCAACCGGGGATACCATCCAGGTGACCTTCTATCAGAATGGGGTCAAGGCGAAGCTTGGCGGACAGACCGCGTACGGCCGTTACGGGCAGCCCGTGGACCTCGGACTGGTGCGATTCACGGTCCCGTCCGTGCCGGACGTTCCCTCGGCCAATCTGTATGTAATCCCCCGGGAGGTTGCTATCGACAACCTGCTCGCGGGCGTTTCCGTGTTGTCCCGGCCTGAGACTGACATTCTGGACGTCGTCTACATCTCCTCCAGCCCGCGTGCGGCGCAGCGGATCGTGAACACGACCGTTCTGGCTTTCCGGGAGCTCAACATCCTGACGGCCAAGCAGAAGTCGCAGCGGCGCAGACAGTTTCTCGAGGCGCAGCTGAAGCAGACGGACAGCATGCTGGCCCGAGCCCAGGCGGACCTGGCATCCTTCAGGAGCAAGCAGCAGCTCGCCAGCACCCAGGACGCGCTCAATGCGCAGCAGACATCCCTGCTTGCGCTCGATGCCCGGCGCACGGAGCTCGAGACCGACAGATCGACCTTCCAGGCCCTCCTCAACCAGCTGAAACAAGGCGGTGAAGCCGGTGAGACCGAGGCCCTGCGGGCTCTCGCCACTTCCCCGGCGCTGGCCGAAAACCCATCCGTGAGCAACACCTTCCGGCAGCTGGAGCTCTACCAGTTCCGAGTTGACTCCATGACCACGGGTCCATGGAAGGCCGCCCCGACTAATCCCGATCTGCTTCAGCTGAAGTCGCTCATAGCATCGACCAGGGCGCAGCTCCGGCAAGCGGTATCCAGCCACGTCGCCAGCCTGAATGCCCAGATCGGCTCCCTCCGGAATCTTCGGGCGCAAAGCGGCCGCTCCCTCCAGGTGTTGCCGGCCATGGCCGCCGAGGAGGCTCGACTCACCGGACGGGTGCAGACACTGACGTCGGCCAGCGATAACGTGCGGCAGGAGTATCAGAGGGCCCGGATGGCCGAAGAGGTCGAGGCCGGCGATGTAGAGATCGTGAACCTCGCCGACCTACCCTATGTGCCAGAGTGGACGACAACCCCGCTCAAGCTTGCTCTGGGCCTGCTATTGGGTCTCTTGCTCGGCTCCGGTCTCGCGTTCCTGCTCGAGGCTCTGAACACCTCCATTCGTAAGCCCGAGGATCTCGAGCTCGCCCTTCATCTGCCGGGGCTCGCCGTCATACCTCGGCTTGCCCCTACATCGGCAGCACCGCCCCGGCGCGGCTTGCTTCGTCCCGGAAAACGGGCTGAGCTGGAGTCCAAGCGGGGAGAATCGACCGCACTGGGCACCTTGACCCAGCCGTTCTCGATCGGGGTGGAAGCCTTCCGGATGCTGCGCACCAGCCTGGTCTGGTGTGAGCAGGGCGACAACATGAAGACCCTGGTGGTCACCAGTGCCGCGCCCGGAGAAGGGAAGACGCTCACGTCGGCGAACCTGTCGGTCACCTTTGCTCACGATGGACTTCGCGTGCTTCTGGTTGACTGCGATGTGCGCCGGCCCAAGCTCCACGGCCTCTTCCAGGTGCCTCGCTCACCCGGGCTGATGGAGCTTTTGACGCCATCCTATAACGGATCGGACAATTCACAGTCGCTCACCTTCAATCCGAGTGAGGGGCGTAGCGAGTCGGGCCGGCCCATCAGCGATGTCATCCGGCCGACCACGGTGCGCGGCCTCTCCCTGCTCACCTGCGGTGCGTTGCCGACGAATCCGTCGGGCCTGCTGAGCGGCGTCCGGATGCGGGTTCTGCTTCAGGAGCTTGCCAAGAGCTTCGATTTGGTCATCCTGGATACCCCGCCGGTCCTGGCGACAGCCGATGCCGGCATTCTCGCTTCCCTCGCCGATGGGGTGCTCCTGGTGGTGCGTGCGGGGCAGACTGATCGGGTCGCGGCCAAGCGGGCCCACGCGCAGCTGGTGAACGTGGGTGCGCGAGTCGTGGGCACTGTCCTGAATGACCCGGGTGGCGAGGTCTCGCAATACGGTGACTACTACTACCCCTACGATTACGCCGTCGAGGAGCACTAAGCAGCCCTGCCGTGCGAGTGAAGCGGCGGGCTTGCCCGCCGCTTTCGCATTGTTGGTCCCAGGCAGGAGTGATCTGGATTACAGTCGCAGTTGAGCCACGCAGAGAGACTCATCGGCTGTGGCTGACACGACCTGAACACGGATGGAGGCAAGTCTGACCGGCACTCTGTATCAACTCGAGCCCACCCGCGCCGATGTGACCGTGCCCGAAGGGCAGCGGATGAACATCGTGATCGTGGGCCACGTGGATCACGGCAAGAGCACCGTCATCGGACGGCTGCTTGCCGATACGCACTCCCTACCGGAAGGGAAGCTGGAGCAGGTCCGCGCCCAGTGTGAGCTTAACTCCAAGCCCTTTGAGTATGCCTTTCTGCTCGACGCTCTGAAAGACGAGCAGGCGCAGGGCATCACGATTGACGCCGCCCGGGTGTTCTTCAAGAGCCGGCTGCGGCATTACCTGATCCTCGATGCTCCCGGTCATATCGAGTTCTTGAAAAACATGATCACGGGTGCAGCCCGCGCCGAGGCCGCGCTGCTGGTCATCGATGCCGCCGAGGGCGTGCAGGAGAACTCCCGCCGCCACGGCTACATGGTTTCGCTGCTCGGCATTCGCCAGCTGGCGGTTGTGGTCAACAAGATGGATCTGGTGGGCTGGGATCGCGGTGTCTTCGACCGCATCGTCAAGGAGTACGGAGCCTTCCTGAATCAAGTCGGGATCAAGCCCGCCTGCTTCATCCCGGTCTCGGCCCGGGGTGGGGACAATATAGCGGAGCGTTCCGAGCACCTGCCCTGGCACCAGAGCCCAACGGTTCTGGAGGCACTCGATGCCTTCCAGACCGAGGCGGCCCCGATCGATCGTCCGTTCCGCATGTCGGTGCAGGACGTTTACAAGTTCACCAAGCAGGGTGACGACCGGCGCATCGTGGCGGGAACCATTGACTCTGGCGTAATCAACGTCGGAGACAACGTCATCTTCTACCCCTCGGGTAAGAAGAGCCGGGTAAAGAGCATCGAGGCGTTCAACCGCCCACCCCAGGCCCGTGCCGCTGCCGGATCCGCCGTTGGTTTCACCCTTCAGGAGCAGATCTATATCACCCGTGGAGAGATGGCCACGATTGAGAGCCAGCCTCGCCCGCAGGTGACCACCCGGCTCCGGGTCAGCCTTTTCTGGCTTGGCAAGGAGCCGATGATCAAACGGAAGGACTATCTCCTGAAGCTCGGCACCGCCCGGGTGACCTGCCGGATCGAGGAGATCATCCGGGTCATGGATGCCTCCACCCTCGATGCCGCCTCGCAGAAGCTGGTGGTCGGCCGGCACGATGTGGCGGAGTGTGTGCTCAAGTTGGATCGCGCGATCGCCTGTGATCTGGCCGATGACATTGCCGCCACCAGTCGGTTCGTCATCGTCGACGACTTCGAGATCCGGGGCGGAGGGATTGTTCGGGAGGCCCTCGCCGACCGCCAGGCCGCGGTTCGCGATCGGGTGCTCCTGCGAAACTACAAGTGGGAGCCCAGCATCATTCAGCCTGAGCGCCGGGCGGAGAAGTACAACCAGAAGGCCGCGCTGATTCTGGTAACCGGCGAGCAGGAGACCGAGCGGAAGGGCTTGGCCAAGGCACTAGAGGACAAGCTGTTCGATGATGGCAAGGTGGTGTACTTCCTGGGCATCGGCAGCGTGCTCTACGGCGTCGACGCCGACATCGAGCGCAAGCCCGAGAACCGTCTGGAGCATATGCGTCGTCTGGCCGAAGTGGCCAACCTCATGCTCGACGCGGGCATCATCCTGATCGTGGCCGCGGCAGAGCTGACCCAGGAGGATCTCGAGGTCATCAAGACCGCGGTGCAGCCCGACTGGATCGAGACCATCTGGGCCGGTGAGACCATCACGACCGATTTGGCCGTCGATCTCCATCTGCCCGCGGGATCAGCCCCCGAATCGATCGATCAGCTCAAGGCGCACCTGCAAGACAAAGGAATCATCTTCCGCCCATGGTAACGACAACTGAGCTGCGAACCGCCATCACCGATCTCGCTCGCGAGGCCGGTCGCGCCACGATGGTGTACTACGACGGAGTAGCGGGCAACGAAATCCGGGAGAAGGCCGACCGTACCCCCGTGACCCTGGCGGACGAAGCAGCTCACGAGATTCTGGTGAAGGGACTTCAGGCCATCGACCCGGAGACGCCTGTTGTGTCCGAAGAGTCGCAGGCGGCGCCTTTCGAGGTCCGTCAGGAATGGCGCCGATTCTGGCTGGTGGACCCTCTGGATGGCACCAAGGAGTTCATCAAGCGTCGGGCGGAGTTCACCGTGAACATCGCCCTGATCGAGGATGGAGAGCCGGTGCTCGGGGTGGTGCTGGCCCCGGCGCTCGATCTCTTGTACTGGGCTGCCAAGGGCGAGGGATCCTGGCGGGAGGAGAAGGGTGGGCCTGCCCGGCGCATCTACTCGAGCCCGCAGCCAGCGGGAACGCCGCTGACCGTCGTAGAAAGTCTCTCCCATCCGTCAGCGGAGCTGGAGGCATACCTCCAGACCATTCCGGTCGCACGCAGGGTAAAAGCGGGAAGTTCCCTGAAGTTCTGCTGGGTGGCCGAGGGCAAAGCGGATATCTACCCTCGCCTGGGGCCAACCATGGAATGGGATGTGGCTGCAGGTGACTGTGTCTATCGGCAGTCCGGCAAGGATGGGGAGCGGCCATCTCCGCTCACGTACAACAAGCCCGATCTGCGGAATAACAGCTTCGTCATCGGTTTGTGAGGCCGAGGGGACTCTGGCGTATGTCTTGCTCAACCCACACGCGCGCGGAACCTGCCGGTCAGGCGATGTCAGACCGACCCGGAACTAGGTCGACCGCCCCGGTGTTATGGTTTACCGGCCTGTCTGGGTCGGGCAAAAGTACCATCGCCGTCCGAGTGTATGAGGAGCTGGTAAGACGGCAGCTAGACGTGGAGTACATCGACGGCGATGCGTTGCGGGAGGTATTTCCGAATACCGGCTTCACCCGGGCGGAGGGGGAAGAACACCTGCGTCGTACGGGATATATGGCGAGCCGGTTGTCCGCCCACGGAGTCACCGTTGTTGCATCGTTCGTCTCGCCGTACCGGGGGTCCCGGGACTTCATCCGGAAGCTCTGCCCGGCATTCGCGGAGATCTACGTCGCGACTCCCTTGGAGGAGTGCGAGCGTCGGGACGTAAAAGGCCTGTATGCTCGCGCCCGCCGAGGCGAGCTCAAGAACTTTACCGGGATCGATGATCCGTACGAAGTACCGGAGCAGCCTGAGCTGACCCTGGATACCCGAACCTTGAGTGTGGAGCAATCGGTCGCCCGGGTGCTCGCACTGTATGAGGAGCAACTCTGATGCAAGGCAGTATGAATCAACTAGCTGAGCTGGAAATCGGCAGCATGGATCATCTCGATCAGCTGGAAAACCGGAGCGTTCACATTCTCCGGGAGGCGTATGCCAATTTCAAGAACCTGGGCATGCTCTGGTCCATCGGAAAGGACAGCACGGTCCTTCTCTGGCTGGCCCGCAAGGCATTCTTCGGTCACGTGCCGATCCCTCTTATCCATATCGACACGTCATACAAAATCCCGGAGATGATCGAGTACCGCGACCGGCTGGCGCTGGAGTGGAACCTGACCATGATCTATGGTCAGAACCGCCAGGCCCTCGAGGCCAAGCGGACGTTCCCCGACGGCGCCGTGGACCGGATCGCCTGCTGCAAGGCGCTCAAGACGGATGCACTTAAGCACACGTTGAGTGGTGAATGGCCGCGCTATCGGTTGAACCACACCAAGAAGGTGTACGAAGTGGACCGGAATACCGAGCCGTTCACCGGCGTGATCGTCGGCGCGCGGGCCGATGAGGAGGGAAGCCGGTCCAAGGAGCGGTATTTTTCTCCCCGTACCGCCCAGTCCCAGTGGGAAGTGGGAGATCAGCCGCCCGAGTTCTGGAACCAGTACAAGACCGACTTCGCTCCGGGCACGCACCTGCGTATCCACCCGCTGCTCGACTGGACCGAGCTGAACATCTGGGAGTACATCAAGCGGGAGAACATTCCCACGGTCTCTCTCTACTACAACCAGGGAGAAGGCAAGCGGTATCGCTCGCTGGGCTGCTACACCTGTACTAACCCGGTGGAGTCCGACGCCCGTAACGTCGACGATATCATATTGGAGCTGCAGACGGGTAAGTTCGCCAACATCGCCGAGCGCTCCGGACGGGCGCAGGACAAGGAAGGCGGCGGCGGTCTCGAAACCCTCCGGCGCGACGGGTATATGTAAAAAAGGGGCCGATAGCGCCCATGCTCTCCAAGAAGGCCAAGTATGCGATCAAGGCGCTCCTCGCGCTCGCCGACTGCGACCGTGAGGAGCCCATGCGCATCGCCGACCTCGCTCGCGCCGAGCAGATCCCACCAAAATTCCTCGAGCTGATTCTCCTGGGCCTGAAGAACCAGGGTGTGCTTCGCAGCCGAAAAGGCAAAGGCGGTGGCTACTCCCTCGCCCGGGATCCATCCGAGATCTACCTCGGCCAGATCGTTCGGATGTTTGACGGCCCGCTCGCGCCGGTTCCCTGCGCCAGCCAGACTGCCTATCAACGCTGTGCCGACTGCCGTAACGAGGCAGTGTGCGGTGTTCACCTGGCCATGAAGGAAGTCCGTGACGCTACCGCGCGAGTTCTGGACGGAACCAGTCTCGCGTCGCTGAGATCGAGGGTAGAGCAAGTCTCCCCGCCCGTTCCCCTGTAAAAAGCCCCCTACCTCTCCGTCTCCCCATGGCATCCTATTTGCCTATTTACTCTATCTAGTAAGTAGGGTATTGTGGGGCTCGTCACAAATTACGCGGAGCGGTGCTCCGGCTCCCCTGCCCTAAACAGTTGTCTTGGAGAGTCTTTCGATGCGCGTGCTGGGTTTTGGGGCCGTCAGTTTGGTGGCCTGGTTTGCTGTAGGCGGCCGCCAACAGCTGTGGGCGCAGGGGAACGATGGCGGGTCGGTAGCCACCCACGACAGGTCAGAGAAGTCTTCCCTCGCGCAACGCATGGATCAGCTGGAACAGCAGATCCGGATACTCCAGCGGCTCCGTGAGATAGCGTCCGACAGTGCTGCCAGAGCAGCAAAAGATCGTCAGTCGGCAACGGCCAACTCCAAAGATGGATTCAGCATCAAGTCGGCCGATGGCAGGTACTCCATCCGATTCCGCGGTTATCTGCAAAGCGATGGCCGCTTCTTTCCGGGCAGTACGAGTATTCCGGCTGTCGACAACCTGCTCATCCGTCGAGCTCGTGCGATCATCGAGGCCGCGGTTGGGCGGTACTTCGAGTTCCGAGTGATGCCTGACTTCGGCGGCACGACGCCCACCATTTTCGACGCCTATTGGGAGGGCAAGTTCGCCCCTGAGCTCACGGTTCGCGCCGGCAAGTTCAAGCCGCCGGCCGGTCTCGAGCGGCTCCAGTCCGCAACCGACCTCGCGTTCGCGGAGCGTGGGCTTCCCAGCAATCTGGTGCCCAGCCGGGACGTCGGTCTTCAAATATCCGGGGACATCTCCGAGGGCTTCCTCGCCTATCAGGTGGGATTGTTCAATGGCGTGCCTGACCTGGCGAATGGCGGAGACGACCTCAGTGACGCGAAGGACTTCGCGGCGCGGGTTTTCTTCCAGCCTTTCGGGAGCGGCAGCTTCCGTCCACTGGGCATCGGCATCGCCGCCAGCACCGGCTTCGAGCGCGGAAGCATCGC
>DASPKB010000106.1:0-4335 GCA_035628315.1 Gemmatimonadales bacterium
TCCGAATCCGTGATAGAGGTCGGTGTTGCCAGGCTCCCACCACCCTGGGTTACCGTGAACGTGACAGTGGCACCGCTCACTGGAGCACCTTGGGCATCATTCACTTCGACCACCAGTGGAGCCGGAAGTGGCTGGCCGGCGATGCCGGTCTGGCCGTCACCGGCAATCTTCTGGAGCTGCGTGGGGGCCTGGCTGACCACCACCGGCACAGTTGCGCTGGCCGGGCCAGAGACAGCGGTCACTTCAGCTGAGCCCACACTTCGAGCGATCACTGTACCGTCCGTGCTCACATCAGCTACCACGGGATTGCTGGTCGACCAGGTCACGGCGGCATTTTGAAGGGTATTGCCCTGCTGATCTGTAACGGTCGGTATGAGTTTTTCAGACTGGCCAACGGCGGTAAAGGACAGGGATGCGGGAGCCAGAGTGATGTTGGCGGGAATAGGCACATCGGTGCCTCCGCCCCCACAGCCACCCAGCCCGACGAGACCAGCAGAACTCATTATCCAGCACAATTGCCATCGTAATCGTGATCTCACCAGCTCACCTCGGAGTGCTCAATGGCTCTGGCCACGTCTCAGCTGCAGCCCTGCCAAACCGTTGGGGAAATTCGTTCGGCCTTTCCAGCCTTGGCCCGGACCCATAACGGTCGTCCGGTGGCCTACTTCGATGGACCTGGAGGGACCCAGGTGCCCCGGCAGGTGGTCGAGGCCATGGAAGAGTACCTGTTCCGCCATAATGCAAACACCCACTGGCCCTATCCCACCAGTGCGGAAACCGACGCCATTATCGGGACCGCCCGGGAGACCCTGGGCGAGTTCCTCGGAGCCTCGGCCTCGGAGATCGCCTTCGGGGCGAACATGACCACGCTGGCATTTCACCTGGCCCGGGCGCTGGGCCGCGCGTGGGGTTCCAATGACACGGTGGTCGTCACTGAGCTCGATCACCATGCGAACGTTGCTCCCTGGCAGGCTCTTCAGCGCGAACGGAGCGTCCAGATTCGCACGGTGCCGCTGGTGCCGGCAACCGGCCAACTGGACTGGAAGCAGCTGGAGAAGCTGGTCTCGAGCCGCCCCCGCCTACTCGCGATCGGTGGAGCGTCCAACGCACTCGGTACCATCAACGATCTCGCACAGGCTGTCTCACTGGCGCACTCTGCGGGTGTGCTGACCTTTGTCGATGCCGTACATCTGGCACCTCATGAGCTCGTCGATGTTCGACAAATCGGGTGCGACTTTCTGGCCTGTTCCGCATACAAGTTCTATGGCCCTCACTTGGGTATTCTGTACGCGCGAGAGGAGCTGCAGCACACCCTCGACGTTCCCAAGTTGGCGCCGGCTCCCAACACGGCTCCTGAACGGCTGGAGACCGGCACACTGAACCACGAGGGGATAGCGGGCGCAGCGGCGGCAGTAGACTACCTTGCCTCGCTGACTCAGGGCCCGACCAGGCGAGCTCGGCTAGTCCGCACCTTCGCCGAGCTGCGAGCCCGCGGGGAGACCTTGCTCGAGCGACTCTGGATAGGCCTGGGCGAGATTCCCGGAATACGTCTGTATGGTCCCAAACCCGGATTGCCGCGCACACCTACAGTTGCGTTTACCGTAGAAGGCCAGACCGCGGATCAGGTTGCGCGGGCACTGGCAGAAGAGGGGGTGTTCGTCACGAGCGGAGACTTCTACGCCACGAGCGCGGTCCAGCGTCTCGGCGCAACCGGCGGGCTGGTACGAGCCGGTTGCGCCTGCTATACGACGATGGATGAGATTGAGCGGTTGATCGAAGGGGTGCGCCGGCTGAGCTAGCCTGCCTGCACCGGGATGCGAATTCTGGCCTTCTCCCATTCGAGCACCAGGTTGGCATTGCGGTTACCCGATGGCTCTGCCCTGATGGTGAACGTCTCGACCGGTGGATTGACAGTCTCGGCCTTGACCTTGGCTCGTCCGACCTCCTGAGCCTTTACCTCGGCGGTGTAATTACGCTCGGCGCCCCACTGCGAAGTCGAACGGTTAACGATTACTTCCCACTCCTTCTGGCCCGGTACGGTGTAGAGCGAGTACACTCCCGGCGCTACCGATACGCCGGCCACCTTCAACGAGATCGGAGCAAACAGAATCGTTGGCTCATTTGCTCCAGTGCGCCAGATCTTGCCATAAGGTATATCGGCGCTGCCGAGCATGACTCGTCCGCGGGAGGAAGGCCGTCCGTAGCAGACCTTCACTTCTTTTTCCGCAATGCTGAAGGTGACCGAGTCCAGCGGACTCTTACGGCCCTCGAGCGGCAGGTTTCGATGGGGACAGCCGGTGTCCGGGTTCCTGACCGCCGTCTCAGATGTGACCCGGTGTCCGACGAGAGCAGCCGCGAATACAACAACGGCAACGGAGTACATAGCACCTCCAAAACGGGCATCATGGTTTCGGGCGAAGGGCGTTGCGGGCTTCGAACGCGGTCGTGAGTGCATGATCCACATCGGACGCAAGGCAATTCAGGTGGCCCATCTTCCGCCCCGGCCGTGCTTCGGCCTTGCCGTAAAGATGCAGGCGGACCCCGGGATGACGCAGTGCCTCGCTCCAGCGGGGCTCGCCGTCAGACCACAGATCGCCAAGAAGATTAATCATCGCCACCGGCGATAGCAGCCAGGGTCGCGCCAGGGGAAGGCCGCACAAGGTCCGGAGCTGCTGCTCGAATTGATCCACTGAGCACGCGTCCATACTGTAGTGCCCGCTGTTGTGCGGTCGGGGCGCCATCTCATTCACCAGCAGCTGCTGCGTCGAGGTCACGAACAGCTCCAGGGCAAGCACGCCGACGTAGCTCAGGGCCTCCGCGGCCGCGCTCGCCAGGTCCCGGGCCTCGTTCGCGAGTTTCCCGTCGATACGAGCCGGCACCACCGAGGTTTCCAGAATGCCATCGCGATGCCGGTTTTCCGCAACAGGGAACAGGGCAATGTCGCCGTCTGCGCCCCGGGCCAGAATGATCGAGAGCTCGCGGTCGAGCGTAACTCGCTGTTCCAGGACACAAGGAACCTGCCCAAATGCATCGAACGCGCGGGTGGCGTCCTGCTCGTTGGCTACCAGCGCCTGACCCTTTCCGTCGTAACCCAGGCGGCTGGTCTTCAGCAGGGCAGGGAGAGGTACCTCCTGCAGCGCAGCTAAGAGCTCGGCTCGGCTGTGCACCGGCCTGAACTCAGCGGTTCCAAAGCCCCGGCTCCGAAAAAAGGTTTTTTCCGCGATCCGATCCTGGGCGGTTGCCACCGCGTTCACGGGCGGCCGGACCACGCCCTGCCGGGACAACTGCTCCAGAGCGACTGCGGGCACATTCTCGAACTCAGTGGTGATGGCGGCGCATCGGGAGGCAAGCTCCTGCAGACCGCGCTCGTCGTCGTAAGAAGTCTGAATCTGAGCGTCGGCAACGGCACCGGCGGGACTATGTGGATCGGGGTCGAGCACAACTACGTGGTAGCCCATGGATCTGGCACGCAACGTAAACATTTGGCCCAACTGACCACCTCCCAGGACTCCTACTGTGGCTCCCGGAAGGATCACGAGGGCTCCGGCAATCTCGCATCCAGCGCCCGGCGCTCCTGCGTCCGGCGGAATTCATCCAGCCGCTCGGCGAGCTCGGAGTCGTGAAGAGAGAGAATGGCCACTGCGTAGAGAGCGGCGTTGCCTGCGCCGGCGCTGCCGATGGCAAAGGTGGCGACCGGAATACCGGCGGGCATCTGCACAATGGAAAGCAGGGAGTCGAGACCCTGCAGATGCTTGGTGGGAATGGGAACGCCCAGAATCGGAAGCGTCGTCTTGGCGGCAAGCATTCCCGGCAGATGAGCCGCCCCGCCTGCGCCTGCGATGATGCAGTGAATTCCCCGGCTTGCGGCCTCTTCGGCGTAGCGGTACAGGAGATCAGGTGTGCGGTGAGCCGATACCACGCGAGCCTCGTGCATAACGCCGAAGTCGGTAAGGCGCCGGGCGGCGTGCTGCATCACGTCCCAGTCGGAATCGCTCCCCATCACAATGCCAACCAGGGGCTCGGTCATGCCTCCTCCTGCGGGCTGCGTGCTCGGCGCGGGATCACGGGTCGGGAAATGAAGATTCGGCTATCAGCGGGCTCAGCCCGGCGGGAGCTCAAACCGTGGCGCGGGTGCGGTCCATCGTGCCGCGAGCGGCGAGAGCTGCCTGGGCGGCGGCCAGCCGTGCGATCGGAACGCGAAAAGGAGAGCAGGAGACGTAGTTCATGCCCAGACGGTCGCAGAAGCCTACCGCGGAAGGATCGCCGCCGTGCTCGCCGCAGATGCCGAGTTTGAGATCCGGCCGAGTTTTCCTGCCGAGATCGCAGGCCAGGGCA
>DASPKB010000107.1:0-5616 GCA_035628315.1 Gemmatimonadales bacterium
TCGAGGCAGCCGGCTCAACTCTGGTACTGGCCGATGACACCCTGACCGCGGCGCGGCATGCCGCGGCGCACGGCTGGATTCGAAGCGAAACCCTTGCAGATGTCCGGGAGGAGAAGCAGGCCGACCAACCCGGCGGCACCAAACAGCCCGCTCCCGGTGTCGATCAGCAGTCGGCTCCAACAGTGGTCGTGGATCCTGACATCGGAAAGCGTGATCTGGAATGAGGGCCGCTCTGGACTCGGTGCCTCAGGCGGAGGCATAATGCAGAGAGGCTGGTCGGAAGATTTTCACGCATTTCGGAGAGGATCCCATGGCGGCTGACAAACAGGGAGGCGCACTCAAGCCCATAACTCCGGCCAGGGTCGCGGAGGAGCTCAGGCGACTCTGCAGCCAGCGGAAGGAGGGGAAGCTTGCTCCTGACGAGTATGAGCACCGCTTTTCCCGCATGATCACCGAGTTGCGCGAGCGCCGTATTGACGGCAGTCGCGCCGACATTCTAAGCGCGCTGACACCCCTAAAGGACCAGGGCGTAGTCTCGGCTGAAGATTGGCAGCGACTCACCAAACAGCTGGGTCTGGCGTGATCCTGGCTCCGCTTGAAATGTCCGTTCCGGCGCGGGACGGACTCATTCTCAAGGGAACGCTGACGTATCCGGAAACCTACGCGGGCGTTGGCTTCCCGCTTGCCGTGCTGGCCCACCAGTATCCAGCCACTCGTGACAGCTACGCTCCGCTCGTTGCAGATCTGGTGGATAGTGGTATTGCCGCGCTGGCCTTCGACCTTCGCGGCCACGGCGCCTCGATAATTTCACCCAAGGGGCCGATGGTCGTCGACACGCCCGAGGGTCTCACACTCGAAGCCTTCGGCAAGGCCTTCATGAGCAGCGCGTCGAAGGTGGGATTTGCTCACATCGAGAACGACGTACTGCGGGTGGTATCCTGGGGGGCGAACCAGAATTTTATCGACGCCGGACGCCTGGCCCTGGTGGGGGCCAGCATCGGGGGCAGCGGCGTCCTCCTCGCCGCCCCGGCAATTCCCAATCTGCGGGCGGTTGCCACCGTCGGCGCGGCCGGGGCGCCTGCGATTGCTTCCGACGCATCGGATCGCATCCGCTCGGGGTTGGAAAAGTCGAAAATTCCCGCCTTCCTCGCCTCCTCCCGCGAAGATCCGTTTGAGGCTGGCGCCAACGCTACCAACTGGAGCCGGGGACTCTCCCACGCTACCGGGCATGTGATATCCGGGTCGGCGCATGCCATGGCCATCTACTTCGACATCCGCGACGAGCTGCTCCGATTCCTCCACAAGTCTCTCGGCGTGCAGTGATCCCCAGCCGCAGGCTTGGCGTCGACGCTCCAGACGTGTCGGCCGTCGGCTATGGCGGCATGCACCTGTCCATCCAGGATCGTCCCTCGGAAGAGCAGGGGATCCGGGTTATTCAGGCGGCAGTGGATGCTGGAGTAACGCTGATCGACACCGCCGATGTGTACTGTCTCGATGACCACGAGCTCGGCCACAACGAAAGGCTGATCGCACGGGCCTTGAGCAGTAGCTCTCGGCGTGCGGACGTGATCGTCGCGACCAAAGGAGGCATGCGCCGGCCGGGCGGCCGCTGGACAACAGACGGGCGGCCCGAGCATTTGCGCTCTGCCTGTGACCGCTCCCTGCGAGCCCTCGGGGTGGAGCGCATCGACCTTTACCAACTCCACACTCCTGATTCCAAGGTGCCACTGGCCGAAAGTGTCGGCGCCCTGGCCGACCTGCAGGCACAGGGCAAAATCCGGTGGATCGGACTCTCGAACGTGTCGGTTTCGGAGATTCGCGAGGCTGAGAGCCAGGCTCGTGTGACCACTGTGCAGAACCGGCTGAATCCGTTCTTTCGGGAGTCGCTGGCAGAGGGGGTAGTGGAGTACTGCACCGGCAAAGGAATTGGGTTTCTTGCCTATAGTCCAATCGGGGGCGGCCGGCTCAACCGAAAGCTCCCGGGGCATCCGGTGCTTCAACCCATGGCTACTCGCCTCGGCGTCAGCACCCATGCTCTGGTCCTTGCCTGGGTGCTGGCCCGCTCCCCGGCGGTCATCGTAATACCAAGCGCTCGCACGGTTGAGCATGCCCTGGACAGCATTACTGCCGCCGAGCTCCAGCTCTCAGAAGCCGAGCTTTCGGCAATTACCGCCGCCGAATTCTCGAGAGCATAGGACTCAGCCCCACCTCACCAGCGTCGCCCCGGCGGTGAAGCCCGCCCCTACCGCTGCAAACACCACGAGATCGCCCCGCTGAATCCTTCCGGCCTCTACCGCGGCGTGAAGGGCGAGTGGAAGGGTTGCCCCTGTCGTATTTCCGTAACACGCCAGAACCGACGCTACCCGCTCGTGGGGCACTCCCAATCGCTCGGCGACAGCGTCGAGAATTCGCTGATTCGCCTGATGCGGAACCACCAAAGCCACATCGGACGCTTTCAGGCCGTGGCGCTCCAGAAGCACCTCGATGCTTCCGACCATCTGCGATACGGCAAACTTGAAGACGACCTTGCCGTTCTGCTTCAGGAAGTGCTGCCTCGCGGTGACGGTGGCGACGCTTGGAGGCAGCAGGCTTCCGCCCGCGGGCATCAGCAGGTCGTGGCGGCCGCTGCCATCGACTCGGTGGTGGAAATCCAGAATTCCGTACCCGGCCTCGGCACGCTCGAGCAGCACCGCTCCGGCACCATCGCCGAAGAGGACGGCGGTGGTTCGATCCTGAGGGTCGATGATGGAGCTCATGAGATCGGCGCCTACTACGATGACCCGGCGGTGGGCCCCGGTTGCTATCAACTGTGCGCCGGTCGTCAGCGCGTAGAGAAAGCCGGAACACGCAGCCGAGAGATCGAAGCCCCACGCCCGGGACAGTCCCAGCTGGTCCTGAATCAGGCAGGCGGTTGCCGGGAACAGCATGTCTGGCGTAACCGTGGCGACGATCACTGCGTCGATGGAATCGGGCTCCACCCCCCGGGCCAGCATGAGTTTCCGCACGGCCTCCGCCCCCATGGTAGAGGTTGTTTCGCCAGGACGGCCGATTCGCCGTTCCCGAATGCCGGTGCGGGTGACAATCCACTCGTCTGAGGTGTCCAGCGTTCGGGCCAGCTCCGCGTTACTGAGAACGCGATCCGGGACGTAGATGGCGACGCCGGCGATTGCGGCACGCTGCGGCTCGGGCCCGGGTTCTGTCATAGTCGGTTCATCCTGACCGGAAACCGGTCGCAAGCGTGGTTCGATAGCCTGCACTTATATTTCCGAGATGCCTGACATTACACGCCGCAGCACGGTCACCGCGTTCGTCGGGGGAATTCCGATTGGATCAGGCCACCCGATTGTGGTGCAGTCCATGACCAATACGGACACCGCTGATGTAGCGGCGACCGTGGCGCAGGTGACCGCTCTTGCGGATGCCGGCAGCGAGCTGGTCCGCGTGACCGTAAACAACGAAGCCGCCGCCGCAGCGATACCCCACATCCGTGAGGCGCTGGAGAAGGCGGGGGTGCCGATTCCGCTCGTAGGCGACTTTCACTATAACGGGCACCTGCTGCTTACGAAGTATCCGGAGTGCGCCAGCGGGCTCGCCAAGTATCGGATCAATCCAGGCAATGTCGGAGGGAAGCGGCGGGACGAAAACTTCCGGGCCATCATTGAAGTCGCCCTGCTGCATGACAAGCCGGTTCGAATCGGCGTGAACTGGGGATCGCTGGATCAGAATCTGCTGACCGCGATGATGGACGCCAACGCCCGCCGCCCGGTTTCCCAGGACATGGGTCTGGTGGTTCTCGAGGCGATGGTGGAGAGCGCTCTTCAGTCCGCTGCTCTCGCGGAGGCAACCGGTCTCGGGCACGATCGCATCATCCTCAGCGCCAAGGTTTCGGGGGTGCAGGATCTGGTGGCAGTCTATCGGATGCTCGCCTCGCGCTGCGACTACCCGCTGCACCTCGGTTTGACCGAGGCCGGCCTCGGCGCCAAGGGAATCATCGCCAGCACTGCGGGGCTCAGCATTCTCTTGCAGGAAGGTATCGGCGACACCATCCGGGTTTCGCTCACACCGCTCCCCGGCGGCGACCGTACTGAGGAAGTGCGGGTCGCGCAGCAGATCCTGCAGTCGCTCGGTCTCCGCAGCTTCACCCCGCAGGTCACCGCCTGCCCCGGTTGTGGCCGAACGACCAGCACCTACTTCCAGCAGATGGCGCAGGAGATCCAGCAGTATCTCCAGGCCAAGATGCCGGTCTGGCGCAGCGAGCATCCTGGTGTCGCCGACCTGAAGGTGGCTGTGATGGGGTGCGTGGTGAACGGGCCGGGAGAGTCGAAGCACGCGGACCTCGGCATTTCCCTCCCGGGTACTTTCGAGGAGCCGGTTGCGCCAGTGTACGTGGATGGACGATTGCTGATGACTCTTCGGGGTGATGACATCGTCGCCGAGTTTCTGGGGATTCTCGAAGAATACGTCGCGTCCCGCTACGGGATCGGTACCCCCGCGGAGCGGTAGGTGGACGGACTGGAAACAGCGCTGCGGCACCAGCCGCTCGCCGCGTCGGCAGCAATGTTCCTGGCCGGGCTGGCGACCAGTCTTACGCCCTGCGTCTACCCTATGATACCTATCACCGCCGGGATCTTGGGTGGCGCCGGCGCTGAACGACGCTCCCGCGGCCGCACAGTCCTGCTGACTCTGGTTTATGTACTCGGTCTTGCGCTGGTGTATTCCATTCTGGGCCTGATCGCCGGGCTATCCGGAACCCTGTTCGGAACTGTGAGCTCCAGCCCCTGGGCGCTCTTCATCATGGGCAACCTCCTCCTGGTGTTTGGATTGGCCCTGCTGGACGTCTTTAGTGTCGAGCTCCCCCAACGGGTGACTGCCTGGACAGCCCGGATCGGCGGCAACTCCGTCGGCGGGGTGTTCGCCCTCGGTGCCACGTCGGGCCTCGTAGCGGCGCCCTGTGGCGCCCCGGCCTTTGCTGCCGTACTCACGTTCGTCGGCACAACCGGTAGTGCGGCGCTCGGTTTTCTCTATCTCTTTGTGTTTTCTCTCGGCCTCACGGCACTTCTGGTGCTCGTCGGGCTCTCCAGCGGCGGGTTGGCGACCGTGCTGCCACGCTCGGGCAAGTGGACCCTCGCGGTTAAGCGGCTCGGCGGCGTTCTCCTTTTGGCTATGGCCGAGTACTACTTCGTGCGAATGGGAAGTGTTCTATGAAATTGTGGGTCATTGTAGCCCTGACACTCTCCCTTGCCGGCGGGTCACTCGGGACCGCAAATGGGCAAGAGTCCGGGATTCCGGTTGGCACCGCTGCGCCCGCTGTCACTGTCAACGATCTCGATGGCAAGCCGGTCGATCTGGGGCAGTACATCGGTAAGCGCCCGGTTTTTCTGGAGTTCTGGGCCACCTGGTGCGAGCAGTGTGAGGCGCTGCTGCCGCGGCTGCGGGCTGCGCAGGCAGCCTATGGATCAGAGGTGGAATTCTTCGGGGTGAACGTCACGGTTAATCAATCGCGCCAGCGAGTCCGAAAATACATAGAAACGCACCAGCCCGGCTTTCGGGTGTTATACGATGATCAGGGAACCAGCATTCGCGCCTTCCAGGTTCCCGCCACCTCATACGTAGTGA
>DASPKB010000108.1:0-5439 GCA_035628315.1 Gemmatimonadales bacterium
CGACAAGGCGATCGATGATTCCGACCGTGGAGTCCGTCTGGCCGCGGTGCGTGCCGCAGGTTCACGCGGCTATAAGGGCGCCCTTAAGCGGGTAGAGGCGGTTGTGCTGGGGAAGACGCTGAAGGATGCGGACCTTACCGAGAAAATGGCGTTCTTTGAGGCTTACAGCGCCATTGCCGGCGTCGGTGCGGTCAAGCCGCTCACCGGCATTCTGCTCGAGCGCGGCCTGTTCCGGATGAAGGAGCCGCCCGAGATCCGGGCCTGCGCTGCCATGGCCCTGGGCCGGATCAAGGCGGCGGAGGCGCGGGAGGTCCTGCAGCAGGCGCAGCAGGACAAGGAGCTCGTCGTCCGAAACGCGGTCAACCGGGCGCTTCGGGAGTCCGCGCGATGACATCGCCGGCGGAGGCACTCGATAATGCGCCAGGCGACGATACTCAGCTTCGCCAGGGGGGCCGCTCGCTGCTGCTGGCGCTGTACACGGCGCTGCGGAGCCTCAAGCTGTACCCGCTGGAAAACGCCACGGTTCAGAAGGCTCTGACCGATCTCCATAACGTCGCCCGCACCTTACTGCAGACGGAAATCGAGCTGGAGATCCGGATCGCAGGGGATTTCATCTTCGTCAACTCCACTCGCCTCCGCCTGGAGCTGGATAACTACGCGTCCTTCAGCCATATCCTGGCCATTTTCCGGGGCTACGAAATCGGCGCAATGCGCGTTCGATCAGGCGCCGAACGCCAGGAGTGGCAGATCTTCCTGAGCTTGCTGCTGAGCCTGACCGAGCGCGGCACTCCCGAGGAGCGGTTCAAGGAGCTGCAGGATCGGCTGGAGGCGGGGAAGGTCGTAAACCTCGAGGTCGAGCGCGGGCTGTCGGAAGGCGGCGGCACTACGGCCGAGGCTCGGCAGGCATCGAAGCAGGTCTACGCGCAGGGTGTGGCCGTGACCAAGGACGTCATCTCCGGGGTGCGGCTGGGACGAGCCACTGGTCTCAAGCGGGTGAAGCGGGCCGTGCAGATGGTGGTCGACCAGGTCCTCAACAATGAGATCTCGATGGTGGGCCTCACCACCATACGCGATTACGACGAGTACACGTTCACCCACTCGGTGAACGTCTGCATCTTCTCGATAGCTCTGGGTAAGAAGCTGGGATTTTCCCGGGTGCAGCTGTGTGACCTCGGAATGGCAGCGCTACTCCATGACGTGGGTAAGGCGCGGGTCCCCACCGACGTCCTCAACAAGGCGGGCAAGCTCGACGAGCGGGAGTGGAAAATCATTCAGGCTCACCCGTGGTATGGGGCGCTCACCCTGTTCAGCATGCGGGGGTATGAAGAAATCCCCTATCGGTCCATCCTGGTGGCGCACGAACACCATATGAAGACCGACCTGACCGGCTACCCCAAGGTGGTGCGGCCTCGGAAACTGGGCATCTTTTCCCGGATCGTCTCGGTGGCGGATGGCTTCGATGCCGCCACCACCCGCCGGGTCTACCAGTCGGTGCCCATCGAGCCGGACCAGGTGCTCCGGGAAATGTGGGAGAATCCGAACCGCGGGTACGATCGCGTACTCGTCAAGGCATTGATCAACCTGATTGGGGTTTACCCGATCGGCACCTGCGTCATCCTGGACACCTTCGAGGTGGCGGTGGTTGCCGCTCCGAATCCGGACGGTGAGCAGCTCAAGCGCCCGCTGGTACGCATCGCCGTAGACGCGGATGGAGGCCCGGTCCCGCCTCCCGGAACTCAGGTGAGCCTGAGCGAGAAGGACGAGTCCGGCGCCTACCGGCGGTCGATTGTAAAAGTCACCAATCCAGCCCGCTATGGGATCACGGTTGGCGATTACTTCGTCTGAGTCGGCGCTCAGCCGCGCCTGGTCCACGCTCCGAGCCGATGGGCGACGGGCGCTCATTCCCTATCTCACTGCGGGCTACCCAACCCGCGAGTCCAGCATCGCGGCTTTGCGAGCAGCCGATGAAGTGGCGGACATACTGGAGGTCGGTGTCCCGTTCAGCGATCCGCTGGCGGACGGCCCCACAATCCAGCGCTCGACCTTTCAGGCTCTGCAACAGGGCATGACCCTGGCGGCGACGCTCGAGTTGATTGCCGGAGCAAGGCTGCGCCGCCCGGTCGTGGTCTTCAGCTATCTGAATCCAATTCTCCGCTATGGCCTGAAGCGCTTTCTTCGCGAAGCAGCCGAGCTCCAGGTGGCGGGCCTGATCCTCACCGATCTTCCCGCCGGCGCCGATCCTGCCGTTGAGTCGTCCGTGCACGCCAGTGAGCTCGACCTGATCCGATTGATTGCTCCCACGACGCAGCCAGCCCGGCTGCAAGCTGCGCTCTCAGGGGCACAAGGGTTCGTCTACCTAGTTGCTCGCCTGGGCGTAACCGGCGCCACCACCTCACTGTCGGACAGTCTGGCTGAATCAGTCGCGGCCGTACGACGGGTAACCACTCTACCCGTGGCGGTCGGATTCGGGATCTCCACCCCTGAGCAGGCGCGCACCGTCTCCCGTCTGGCCGATGGGGTTGTGGTAGGCAGCGCGCTGGTAGACGTACTGGGCCGAGACGGCGTTCGCGAGGCCGGCAGATTTCTGGCCACGCTTCGTCGAGCTCTCGACGAGGGGGTTGAATCGTGAAGATCAGGTTGCAACGCCTGCTCGACCGCTA
This sequence comes from Gemmatimonadales bacterium, assembly GCA_035628315.1. Classification (GTDB taxonomy): domain Bacteria; phylum Gemmatimonadota; class Gemmatimonadetes; order Gemmatimonadales; family GWC2-71-9; genus CAVVWJ01. The sequence continues at coordinate 2,661 of DASPKB010000108.1, forward strand.
CACTCAGGTGCTGGCGGTCGGAGGTCTCATATTGCTGGGCGCGGCCTTGACCACCGATACTCGGTGGGTATCTAACCCGATCTCCACCGGGTTGTTGATGCTGACTATCTTCGCGCTTCGTGCGGTCCCGGTGCGCCTCAGCAAGTACTCCTATCTAACGCAATCGGCGGTCCCGACTCTGGTCGGAGCGGTAACTGTCGGCCCGTCGTCGGTTGTAGCGGCTCTTTGGGTGGGGGTTGCTGCGGCGGACGTGTTCGGGCTTCGGAAGCAGCCGAAGGCGGGTCTCATCAACGCAGGCCGTGAAGTGATCGGCTTCATGGGTGCGTATGGTCCCTATGCCGCCATCATGGCGCTGAGCTCCACCTCCGAGCTGACGCTGGATTTTCTTCCCGCAGCCGCCATTCTGGTCTCGCTGTACTTCTTCCTGAGCCGGGCCCTCTTCTACTTCAGCCTGCTGGTGCGGGACAAGCTCGAGAGCGCCGAAAAGATCCTGATTCTCCGCTGGGAGATCATCTCGTACCTCGCCACGCTGATCGCGGCGACGATTGTGGTTACCACCCTGGCCCACCTGGCCCCGGTTGGATGGCTGGCGGTGGCGCTGGCCCTTGGAGTGCTCGGGCTGCTCACCCGGCAGATTCTGGACGAGGCCATCGGGGCGGAGGACCTGAACAAAGTGCATCTGATGGAGGCGTCCATCGCGAGCAACGCCACCCTTCAGGGCTCCTTCGTTCAGATAGAGCGGCTGGCCTACCGGCTGCTGGACTGGGGTGATTTCCGGATCTACCGGGTGAACGGCTCGGAGATCAGCCTGGCCTATCGGAGCACGGTAGGACGGCCCAACCGGGTGGACCCCCCGGCGGCGCTGGACGTTCTTCGACGCGAAGTTGTGGAATCACGGGAGCCACTCATCGTGCGTGACGTGCGCCATGACCCCCGAATCGCTGACTCGGTCGCCGATGCGCTGACGCTGGTGATCTATCCCATCCGCTTCGGCGATGATCTGCTCGGACTGCTGGAGCTGGAACACCACAAGCGCCATGCCTACGGCTCCAAAGATCTGCTGGCCATGAGCACCCTCGCCGGCCAGATGGCCACCGCCATCCATATCGCGCAGCTGCGCCGGCCATTGGTCCTGACGGTGAGTCAGATCGGCGAGCAGGTCACGGCGCTGGCCCGAGTGGCGGACTCGCTCCGGACATCGGCCTCCGCGCTGGCTGAGGTCTCACTCGGCATGCGGCAGGGGGCGCTCGAGCTGGAGCGGTTCGCCGCGGGAGGTCTGCGCGCCACCGGCTCGCTGGCGAGCGCATCGCAGGAGATGATCACGCAAGGGGCTCAGGCGGCAGCCGCCAGCGGAACGGCGGCGGAAGTAGCCGCGAAAAACCGCGACGTCATTGGGGATGCCATTGCCCGCCTGGTGGAGCTCAAAGGATTTGTGTCCGCCGGGGCCGACCGGGTCGCTTCACTGGGCTCCATGACCCAGCGGATCACCGGATTCATCGGGACCATTCGTGAGATTGCCGACCTGACCAACCTCATCGCGCTGAACGCCGCTATTGAAGCGGCGAGAGCTGGTCGCGAGGGGCGGGGATTTGCGGTGGTAGCCTCCGAAGTACGCGACCTGGCGGCGCAGAGTCTCCACGCCGCAGGTGAGGCAACCAACCTGCTCGGCGAGATCGCAGACCAGGTTACGGCAGTGTCGGGGCAGATGGATCGAGGACGCGACGTCGTCGCCGGGGTAGAGGAGCTCAGCGCGAATGCTGCCAAGGCACTCGATGCTATCGTGGGCACTACGGGGGAAGCCGGGGGACATGCCCAGGCCATCGCTGCCACTGCCGCGCAGCAGCGCGAAGCTGTCGACCTGCTGACCGGCCAGATCGAGCAGGTCGCCGCCAGCTCCGCGAAGAGTCGGGTGGACACCGACACTCTGGCTAAACGGGCTGGCGAAGCATCGGCCGGTCAGGCCGAGCTGGAACGAGCCATCCGCGGGCTGGGGGAGCTGGCTACGGATCTCCAGCGCATCGCGAGTCACTTTGCCGTCGAGGCCTGAGCCGGGGCCAGAACGCGAGCCGGTTTACGTCGCGCTGGGAAGCAATCTGGGCGATCGCGACGCTCATCTCCGGGCGGCGCGTGAGAAGCTCGCCAGGCTTCCCGAAACTGCGCTGGTCGCTGCCTCAAGCATAGAAGAAACCGCTCCGCTGGCAGGTATGCAGCAGCCACCATACCTCAATCAAATGGTCCTGCTGAAAACCGCGCTCGAGCCCCGCGCCCTCCTAGAGGCGCTGCAGGAGATAGAGCGCTCCGAAGGCAGGCAGCGAGCTGAGCGGTGGGGTGCCCGCACTCTCGATCTCGATATCGTCCGCTTCGGGCAGCGGCACGTGAACGAACCTGGGCTTATCATTCCACATCCCGAGCTGGCCAACCGTAACTTCTGGCGCCGAGAGCTGGCCGAACTTGAAGCCGATGAACGCTGACCCGCGGCCTCTCACGGTCACCGACCTGCTCGCCGCAAAAGCGGCGGGGCGCCGGGTCGTCATGCTGACCTGCTACGATGCAGCGTTCGCCAGGCTGCTCGAAGATGCCGGCGTGGATGTGTTGCTGGTAGGCGATTCCCTGAATCAGGTGATTGCGGGCCATGAGACAACGCTCAGCGCTACGCTCGACCAGATGATCTATCACGCGGCTGCTGTACGCCGCACATCACGCCGGGCACTCGTCTTCGTCGATCTTCCGTTTCTCACCTACCAGGTCACCATCGCAGAAGCAATTAGGAATGCCGGAC
>DASPKB010000109.1:0-8749 GCA_035628315.1 Gemmatimonadales bacterium
GGCCGCCTGACTGCGGCAGACCTGCAGCTGGTGATCCTGCTCTTGAGCCGGGGATCGGCTCAGCGGCGCTCCGACTTGGAGCGCAGGCTCAACGCCGAAGGACCGGACTCGCTACTTGATGCCCCGGAGTTGTTCGAGCGCCTGCTCACAGTTCGCTCGATGCTGCTGCCCTCCGAAGCGTTGTTCTTCTATGTCGTCGTACGTCATGCGCTGCGGGCTTCCGGCCTGCATGACCGAGATGTGGCCGACTACCTGTCAGCGCTGTTGCTCGAGTTCGGGCAAAGAGACCGGGCCTGGCGCATTGACTGGAATGATGACCAGCGCCACCGCTATCTGGTTGACATTCTTGCCGACCTCGAAGCCACGGTCGGCGACCGACGCTTCAAGGTCATGGTGCATCTGGGGAACTATGCGCTGTGGCTGAGCGGTCTGTTTCCCGATTATATCGCCGCCCGTCGCCTCCGCAAAGCCGGTCCCGATGTGGCCTACTACGATGCGCTGGGCAGCCGCGGGTTCGGCCTCGCGTCCGACCACGCCCTCGCCGAGGAATACGGGCTGGGTGCGGTGCTTCGCACCGCAGCCGAGCGGTTTCCTGCCCTACGGAGCGCGTTGAACGGCGTGAGCGATCGCCTTCTCTTTCCGTCCTTCGCCCACTGAATCGCCCCGGAAACGGCTTGCCTCCCTTACCAGCGCGCTGAACAAACCCTGCTCGGGTGCTCGGGCCTCTGCATGCATTTCTTCGGGATGCCATTGCACCGCGAGCAGCCAGGGTTCCCCGGGAGGGGTTTCCACCGCCTCGATGAGCTCATCGTCGGTCCATCCACTGGCGCGCAGCCCTGCTGCCAGCTCGCGTATGGCCTGGTGATGAGAGGAGTTTACGGAGAAGCTCGTGGTACCCAGCACCTCAGCGGCACGGCTTCCTTCCGCCAGCCGTACACGGTGGGTCCGAAGATCGCGTGCCCCGTCCGGCCGGTGCTGAACCCCGCGTGAACGCTCAGTGGGAAGATCCTGAAACAAAGTTCCTCCCAACCCCACGTTGATCAGCTGAATTCCGCGGCAGATTCCGAGAATCGGCAGCTGCCGCTGCCGGGCCACGCCGAACAGCGCCAGCTCGAACAGGTCGCGCTCCCGGCTCGGAGGGCTCAGCAGTGGAGATGGTTCCTGGCCATACCAGGCGGGGTCGATGTCCTCTCCGCCAGTTAGCAGAAGTCCCTCTATACCCTCCAGTGCGCGGCCGGCGTGAACGGGGCCCATCAGTGGTGAGAGCACCAGCGGTACGCCTCCGGCCGCCAGTACGGCTCGAACGTACGCCGCGTTGACCCCGGTTCGCTCTGCGTCATCCCAGATACGAACTACCCCGCTGATGCCGATGCGGGGCGCCGTCACTGGAGGATCGAGTCGGGAAAAGTCGGACAGCGCGGATCTTCTATCCGTTCCGGATCCAGCTGAATTCCGATCAGCGGTACTGTCGCATCCCCAACAGATACGCTGCCGATTGAAGGGGCGCCTTCGACCGGAGTGCCCTCGTACAGCATTGTGCCCCGCGCCTTGCCCTGCTGGTCCAGAATCAGCACCCCGAAGCCCGGCTTGACGTTGCTTGGCAGACTGCCTTCCACCCCGATTAACCAGAGCGAATCCGAGCGGCCGACTATGGCGGGGTAGGCTGGGCCGGCGACCAGCCTGACAACCAGGCGTTCCGGCAGGTTGCGCGGTGGAGAAGCCAGGGTCTGGTCCGGCACGCTGAACTGGCTCAGTAGCGCCGTAGGGCCGGCCAGGGAGGCGAGACCACAGGCCGCAGAACCTCCCGGGGTCTTTTCAGATGAGCGATTGCAGGCGAGGAGTGTGCCAAGGAGGAGCAAGGCAGGCCGGTTCATGCTAAGAAGATAACTCCCGGCCTCGCGGTTCTTCAGTCCCAGGTGTCGACGTCGTCCCAAGTTTCCCGGCTGACCCGGACACCGCGGGGAAATTCAGTGAGGAACTCGGCGCGAAAGCCGGCGGCGTAGTCGCGCAGGTACCGCTCTAGTTGGGACGGTGTTTCGGCCTCGTAAGACGTCCGGAACTGCCCATTGGATGCGCGCTGGAAGCGGATCCGCCGAAAACATCCCGTGGCAAAGATGGCGGGGATATGGTGCTGGCGCATGTGCTCCTCGACCTCGGCGCTTACCGATGGCTCCACATCGAGGGTCACCTCATACAGGATCATACGCTTGTGAGACTCGTCACATCTCTGCGCTGAACCCGCCAGTATGCATCCAATGACCTCCCTGTTTTGTGGAGGGAGTCGCAATGAGTGAGATGGACCGCCGGCTTTTCCGAGATCGATATGAGGCTGGCAGCCGCCTGGCCACGGCGCTGGCCCAGTACGCCTCCCGCCCCAACTTACTGGTGCTGGCACTACCCCGTGGAGGGGTGCCGGTAGGGCACAAAGTCGCCCTGGCCCTTCATGCGCCGCTGGACATCATGCTCGTGCGCAAGCTCGGCGTGCCAGGGCAGGGGGAGCTGGCCATGGGCGCCATAGCGTCGGGTGGAATTCTGGTAGTTCAAGAGGAGGTGGTTGCCGCTTTCCGGATCTCGCAGCGGGAAATCGACGAAGCCGCGGCAAGAGAGGCCGAGAGGATCCAGCGACAAGAGCAGATCTATCGCGGGAATCTTCCCCATCTTCCCATTGAGGGCAGAACCATCATCCTGGTGGACGATGGGCTCGCCACCGGTTCCAGCATGCGGGCCGCGGCAGCAGCCCTCGCTTCGCGCCGGCCGGAGCACTTGGCGATCGCGGTGCCGGTGGCACCGGCAGAGGTGTGTGAGGAGCTGCGCCGGGAAGTGGATAACATAGTATGCCTGCGGACCCCGCAGCCGTTTGTCTCGGTGGGAAGCTGGTATCAGGATTTCTCCCAGGTTGATGATGAGCAAGTTCAAGAGTTGCTGGGGATACCCTCGGGCGCGAGGCAGGTATGGCAGTAGAGACCAGCACGGCGCCGGCGCTCCGGGCTGGTTTGTTTCCTCTGGAGAACCGGGCCAAGGACTATGATCCCTTACTCCAGCTCGTCGGGGATGCTCGCGTCGTGCTGCTGGGCGAGGCCAGCCATGGGACCCATGAGTTCTATCGTGAGCGGGCGCGGATAACCCAACGCCTGATCACCGAAAAACAGTTCAACGCGGTAGCAGTCGAGGCCGATTGGCCGGACGCCTACCGGGTCAACCGTTGGGTCCGGTGTGTTGGCCCTGATCGTTCCGGCGCCGAGGCACTGAATGATTTTCAGCGGTTTCCCCGCTGGATGTGGCGGAATCGAGACGTACTTGCCTTTCTCGAATGGCTCCGGCAGCACAACCAGCGGCACGATGCCGGCACCAGGGTAGGCTTCTACGGCCTGGATCTGTACTCATTGTTCCGTTCCATCGAGGCTGTCATTGGGTTTCTGGAGCGGGTCGACCCCGAGGCCGCGCGACGTGCCCGGTATCGTTACGGCTGCTTCGAGGACTTTGGAGAAGACACCCAGGCCTACGGATATGCCGCCGAGTTTGGGCTCGCGCGATCGTGTGAAGACCAGGCGGTGCAGCAGCTCCTCGAGCTTCAACGCCGGGCCGGCGCACTCTCCCGGGATGGCGCAATTCCGGACGATGAGTTTTTTCAGGCGGAGCAGAACGCGCGTCTGGTAAAGAACGCGGAGGAGTATTACCGCACGATGTTCCGCGGGCGAATCTCCTCCTGGAACCTCCGCGACAGCCACATGGCGGAGACGCTCGAGGCGCTCATCACCCACCTGGACCGGCGCTACGGCCGCAGCAAGGTGGTGGTCTGGGAACACAACTCTCACATCGGCGACGCCCGGGCCACCGCGATGGGAGAGGAAGGGGAGTGGAACGTCGGCCAGCTGTCCAGGGAGCTGTTCGGCTCCGAGGCAGTGCTGGTGGGCTTCAGCACCTACCACGGTACCGTAACCGCAGCATCCGATTGGGATGGCCCGGCTGAGCGAAAAAGAGTCCGACCTGCCCTGCCCGGCAGCTGGGAGGCATTGTTCCATGGTCTGGAGATCCCGGCCTTCCTGCTGCCCCTTAGAGGACAATCCCGCTCCGAGGCCCTGGATCCAACCCGGCTGGAGCGGGCGATCGGAGTGATCTATCGGCCGGAAACGGAACGGATGAGCCATTATTTTGAAGCTCGACTCCCGGAGCAGTTCGATGCTGTGATCCACTTCGATCAGACTCACGCGGTTGAGCCGCTGGACCGTACCTCGGGGTGGGACACGGGGGAGCCACCCGAGACTTATCCGAGCGGGTTGTAGAGAGGAGCTCGTCATGAAAGACCAGGGAAAGCTGATCACGGGGGTGGTGGTGGGCGCGGGCGCGATGTACCTGCTCGATCCGGACCGGGGGGCCCGGCGGCGGTCGTTGCTTCGGGATCGTGGCGTGCACGCCGGTCACAAGCTGGGTGACGGGCTTGCTGCCACCGCTCGCGACGCTCGAAATCGAACCCGCGGTACCGCAGCTGCGCTGCGTGCCCGCTTCAGAACCGATGCTGCTGGAGAGGAAGTTCTCCATGAACGGGTACGTTCAGCGATCGGTCGGGTTGTTAGTCATCCGGGGGCTATCACCGTGGTAGTTACCGGTGACCGCATCACCCTCACTGGGCAGGTGCTGGCCGATGAAGTGGACGAGCTGATTCATACCGTCGGGCAGGTCCGTGGCGTCAGCGAGGTGCGCAACGAGCTGGAGATCCATGACAGTCCGGCTGGCGTTCCCTCACTTCAGGGCCCCGGGCGCCCAAGGAGTCGGCGGCCGGACGTTCTCCAGGACAATTGGGCTCCTGCTACCCGGCTGTTGGTTGGAGTCGCCGGCGGCCTTCTCCTGGCCCAGGGCATGCGAAGCCGTGGCATCGTCAGAAAGAGCCTGAGCGCGGTAGGAGTTGGTCTTCTCACCCGCGCAATCAGTAACACGCCGCCAAAAGAACTGGTGAATCTCGGGTCCGGAGCGCGCGGGATCGAAGTGGAGAAGACCATCCGGGTCGGCGCCCCGGTCCAGCAGGTGTGGGAGTTGTGGAGCAACTTCGAGAACTTCCCCCGATTTATGACTCATCTTCGAGAAGTCAGGAAGGTGGACGAGGGTCGCTCCCACTGGGTCGCAGCCGGACCTGCCGGCATTCCCGTCGAATGGGATGCCATTGTGACCGACTGGGTGCCCCAGCAGTTCATCGGGTGGAGCAGCGTCGAAGGCTCCACGATCGAGACCACGGGGCAGGTGCGTTTCAGGCCTACCTCGACCGACTCGACGGAGATCGATATTCGGATGGAGTACAGCCCGCCAGCCGGCGCTGCCGGTCACGCAATCGCATCACTCCTGGGAACCGACCCGAAACGCGCCATGGACGACGACCTGGTCCGGCTCAAATCACTGCTCGAAGACGGGAAGACTCGAGCGGCCGGCCAGGAGGTTCACCTCGAAGAGGTGACTGCGCCGGAGGAGAAGAAGAGCACCACCTCTCGGCGGAGAAAATCCTAGGTATTGAGGGCAGCTAGCGCGAAAGAAGATTCAATAGCCATTCCAGATTCCGCCTGGCGGTACGCTCGTACCGCCGGGCAAATTGATCGGTGCGGTAGATTGAGCTGCGCCTAAGGAAGCCGCTCACTATTTCAGAGCGGCCTCTTCGATAGTCGGCCTCGGGCAACCAGGCGTATTCCTGCCGGATCAGCCGCTCGAACTGCTCAAACTCCGGTCTGTCGCGGCCCAGAATCGAGAGGTCGATGTCGCAGAGCAGCTCTGCGTCGGAACCTGATGGGTCGTGTCTTTTCGTAACTTCGACCAGCGCCTCGACTCGTTCCGGAACCCCCGCAGCCACTCCGGCTCTGCTCAGCGCCGAGGCCGCCAGGCGGCCACTTCTTTCCTCGTTATCGGTTGCGGCAGGGTCGTACACGGCGTCGTGAAACCAGATCGCCGCCTCCACCTCGTCGGGCCGGATGGCAAGATTCCGGCTCCAGTCCAGCTGGACCAGACAATCAGTTATATGCGCGGCGGTGTGGTAGAAACGGATAGGCTCGGTGTAGGCGGCATCGAGCTGCTGGAACACTTCGAGACCATCGCGCGTCGCCCCGAGCCGCGACCAGAGCGCGAGCCAGCGGTCCTGATCGAGCGCAGCAGCTTCCTGGGACAAGATCTCAGGTGACGACGGCCCGCGGGACAGCCCGCTCGAGCAGCTCGGCGCACCAGGCGATTTCGACTTCGAGACGCTCCATCTGGGTCGATGTTTCCGCCAAAGCCTCATCCAGCTCACGGCCTTCAGTGACTGTATGCAATGCGGCTACTACCTGGCGCAGGCCCTCCAGCTCGTAGGTCAGGAGCTCGTGATAGCGACGCGCCGCAGGTGGCCAGCTCGGAGCCAGCCGCCGGAGCTCGGCCTTGCGATCCAGCGTGTGCTCGATGGAATGGCGCGCGGCATAGTCTTCGGCGGCAATACGCGGTCTTCTCCGCTCCAGCGGTGGCGCAAGAAATGGTAAGCGGCGCCGGTGCCGGGTCCGCAGCTGAGCCAGTGTTCCTAGGAAGCGGTGCAGGGCTGAAGCCAAGCTTCCCTCCGTGTCGTTTGGTGGTAGCGGAATGGGATTTCGATTATACCCAGTGTCGCAGTCCCGGCCTAGAGGTGCTCGCTTGACGGTCTAGTCGGCAATCTCTAACATACGATCCCACATGACTATGCCACACCGATGACGAATCTCCGGCTGCTGTGTTCGAAAGTCTGAAGGCCCGGCTGGAGAGACTGCTTCACCCGCACACGGCACGCGATCCGCGAGCCCGGGCGGCCGCGCTCCGCGAGGCTGTACTCGAGGCCAAGGTGGCTGTGAGTACGATGCGCAGTGCGCTGGCCACTACTGAACGGGAGCTCGCTGCCGAGCGCCGGCAACTCACCGACGCGGAGCGGAGGCGCCGTCTGGCCGAGGAGGTTCCGGACCCGGAGACCGTCACGGTCGCCCAGCGATTTATTGCCCGGCATCAGGAGCGCATCGAGATTCTTGAAAGGAAGCTGGTGGTTCAGCGGGACGAGCTGGTGCTCGCAGAGCGGGAGGCTGCCGACATCCTGAACGAATACCGAACCGCCCATCCAAATGCTGCCTTCGACTCGATCGATGCAGCTTGGCGCGACCTGCAAGCAGCAGGAGCGGAGCGGCCCGATCTCGGACTCGATCCGGATCCCACCGCCCCGAGCGATCATGACGAGAAGCTAAGGCAGGCGGTGGACGCGCAGCTGGCTTACCTCAAGAGGAAGTTGGGTAAGGAAAACAAACCCGAGCGGTAACCGCATGATCCGTTCGAGAAATCCAACCGGAGTTTGATCTTGGCTACTGCCACTGCACGTCCTCGCGGATCCACCAGTAGCGATATGGATACCCGCTTCTTTGGTCATCCCCGCGGGCTCTCCACCCTGTTCTTCACCGAGATGTGGGAACGGTTCAGCTACTACGGGATGCGGGCGCTACTGATCCTGTTCATGACTGCACCGGTAGCCGCTGGCGGGTTGGGCTTCAATACGGCTACCGCTGGACCCATCTACGCGCTGTATGTCAGCTCGGTCTATTTGTTGTCTGTCCCCGGGGGCTGGGTCGCCGATCGAGTGCTTGGTCTGAGGCGTACAGTCTTCGTTGGTGGCGTAATCATCATGATGGGCCACATCTGTCTGGCCATTCCTTCCATAAACACGTTCTACCTCGGCCTGGTACTGATCGCGACCGGCACCGGGCTCCTCAAGTCGAACGTGAGCGTGCTGGTCGGCAAGCTGTACGGCGCCGATGATGTCCGGCGTGACGCGGGCTACTCCATCTACTACGTCGGCATCAATACTGGCGCCTTCATTGCCCCACTGATTACGGGATGGCTTGCCCAGAGCGACAGCTTCAAGCGGCTGCTGGCAGGCGCGGGAATGTCGCCGGAGAACTCATGGCACTGGGGGTTCGGGGCTGCGGCAGTGGGCATGTTCCTGGGGTTGGTGCAGTACGTCCAAGGGGGAAAGTATCTCTCCACCGACGGACTTTATCCGGTGCGTCCCAGCGAGCCTGCAGCCGCTGCCCGCGTCGACCGGCAAGTGCGGCTCGTGGGGTGGGGAACCTTGGTTCTAGTGGTGCTCGGGGTTCTGCTGCTGCTCAGCGGAGTAGTGGACGTCAATGCCGAGGCAGTGTCCCGAAACTTCAGCTGGGTGTTGATCGCGGTGACAGTCGGCTTCTTCGCCTGGCTGTTTTTAAGTCGGGGATGGACCAGACAGGAGCGGAAGCAGCTCGTGGTAATCGCCGTGCTCTTTGTGGCCGCTACCGTATTCTGGATGGCTTACGAGCAGGCCGGCTCTACCCTCAACCTCTTTGCTGATCGCAACACCAGCAACAGCGTTCTGGGACGAGAATACCCTGCCAGCTGGTACCAATCGCTGCCGCCGCTGTTCATCATCCTCTTTGCCCCGGTGTTCGCCGCCATCTGGATTCGATTGGGCCGGCGCAACCCCTCCAGCCCGGCGAAATTCGCGCTCGGTCTCTTTCTGCTCGGCCTCGGGTTTGTGGTCATGATCGGTGCCGCTTCGGTGGCTGCCAGCGGAGTCCGGGTGAGCCCCCTCTGGTTGGTAGTCTCCTACCTGCTGCAGACACTGGGCGAGCTCTGCCTGAGCCCGGTAGGCCTCAGCGCGATGAGCACGCTCGCACCGGCCCGGATTGCCGGCCTCGTCATGGGGGTGTGGTTTTTGGCGCTCTCGGTGGGCAACTACCTGGCGGGCATGGCCTCG
>DASPKB010000110.1:0-2490 GCA_035628315.1 Gemmatimonadales bacterium
TGCGCACCCCGGCCTCGAGCAGCTCCTGGTAGTAACTGCGGCCTGCTGCCTGAACCGGCACGGCGTCGGTGTGATTTCCGGGCACCAGAATACGGACATCCACGCCCTGTCGAGCACGATCCACTACCGCCTGGCGCAGGCGCCGGTCCGGAATGAAGTACGAACTGGAGATCCACAAGCGGTGCCGGGCGTTGCTGAAGCTCAGCCAGAACAACAGACGTATCGTCTGGTGGGAATCGGAGGGGGAGCTTACCACCGACACCCCGCACAATCCTGAGCCTCCCTCCAGGGGAGGGAAGAATCGGGGCCCGGCCAACACCTCGCCGGTGCAGTGCACCCAGTGTTCGGCAAAGGCCGACTGGATCCCGGCGACCATCGGGCCGGTTATTCGGGTCATGCTGTCGCGCCACTCGTGGGGATTGCCGACGTTGCCCCTCCACTTCTTGGATATGGCGGCTCCTCCAGTGAATCCGATTTCCCCGTCAATGACTATGGCGCGCCGGTGCGATCGCCGATAAATCCGAACCAGATCCCGGAAACCGAGGGGCCGGAACCGGTAAAGCTTCACGCCGGCCCCGATAAGCTCGTCACGATATTTCCTGGTGAGTTTGAAGCCCCCGAAGCCATCGATCAGGAGCCGGACTTCGACGCCGGCGCGGGCCTGCTGTTTGAAGGCCTCGATGAATTGGCGGCCCAAATCATCGGGCTCGAAGATGTATGTCTCAAAGTTGATTGTGTCGCGGGCCTGCTTGATCGCATCCAGCATGGCCGGAAAGAAGGCATCGCCGTTCTGCAACAGGGTGGCCTCTCCCCCCTGGAAGACAGGATCGTTGAGGAAGGCGGCGACTGCCGGTACGAACTCCTCGGATTCGGGTGCGGCGTCGAGCCCTACGCTGTAGTCCGGGGAGGGCCAATCCGGCAGGAAGAGGGCGCCCAAAACACCTACCAGCGCGATGACCCCGATGATCATCAACGCCCAGGCCCACCAGGAGAGGTCCGCGCCGAAGCCTAAAACTTCGCTCATTGTGTCTCCCTGGTCGGCGGCTGAAGGTCGATTCGAGCAAGCAAAGGGTGATGATCGGAGCCGAACACGCGGGCCCCCCGATCCAGCGGGTGCTCGTCCAATCGGCGCACCCGCGCCTGACGGACTGCACCCTCGCGGTTTCTGACCAGCACGTAATCCAGCACTAACCGCGGCAGCGCGTGAAACGTATGGCGCCAGGGAGGTGTGGAAGCGGGCACCTCGAAGGTGAAGCCATTCTCGGCAAGAATGCGCCACGCCGGCTCGTAACGCCCCCTCCCGAGGTTCAGGTCCGCGCCAAGCACGATTGTGGGCTCCTGAACCCGCTGGACGATGTAGCGGGCCTGCAGTTCTCTCCCGGTGGCACCGAACCATTGAGGCCCGGGCGGTCCTCGTGGATCCAGATGAGCGCTGACAAGTCTTACTTTCCAGCCGCCGATGATGACCTGAGCCGTGACTGCTACCCTTCGCTGCAGAACCAATGGCAACTCAAAGGCATGTGCATCGTCGACCTGCAGGCTCGAGAGAATGGCATTTCCCCGATCACTCGGCAAAGCCCCGTTTCGCATGGAAGGAGCGTAACGCAGGCTCAACCCCAGAGAACGCGCGGCCTCGACCACGTCCTCCTGCGGTCCGGTTTGGGCCACAAGGATCCGACCCGCTGCCCCGGTGGGAACCGGCGGAATAGTATCGTCGCTGCGAAATGCTTCCTGGAGGAGAACTACTATCGGGAGGTCTGGATCGGCTCCCTGGTTTCGATAATCCCCGTTCCGGATGCGGGAGACGACTTCGCGGAGCCTTCCCCGGCCGATCCAGACGTTCCAACTGAGGACCAGGAGGCTGGAGGGGGTGGCCCCGGTTTGCGAGCCCGAGGCATCCAGCGCAACGGGAGCACCGACATTCTGGCGCCAGGCATGCAGCCGGCGCTGAGGATCCTCGTGCTCGCGGATATGAGTGAAGCCGTCGGCTGCCAACTCCTTACCGCGCGAGCTTTAGCCGGTTATTCACTTCCCAACGCGGGCCACCGAGCTCACCAGATCTTCCACCGGCCACCTCGTGGATCTTGTTGTGTATTTTCCAACTTGCCGTGGGGGCAGCGCCCCCGCCAGTGCTCAGCCAATCCAAACCGGAGCTCCATCGCATGAAGGCAACTGACATCCGCCGCGGGCATGTCATCTTTTTCGAAGGGCAGCCCTGCAGGGTGATGGAGTTTACTCACCGGACTCCGGGGAACCTGCGAGCCTTCGTACAGGCGCGGATGCGCAATCTTAATAACGGGTCCACCTTCGAGCACCGCTTCAGTGCCACCGAGTTCATCGAAGAAGCGCGACTGGACACGAAGCAGCTCCAGGTTCTCTATCGCGACGGCGCCGGCGTCCACGTTATGGATGCCGAAACCTACGACCAGTACACGCTTGATGATGAAACCGTCGGAGATCAAGGGCAGTGGCTGGAGCCAGGCATGACGT
>DASPKB010000111.1:0-3634 GCA_035628315.1 Gemmatimonadales bacterium
GCGCCGCCAGTTCGGTAAGGCAATCGCGGAGTTCCAGGCAGTCCAGTTCCAGCTGGCTCAGATGGCCACTGATCTAGAGGCCGCCCGCCTGATGGTGTATAACGCCGCTCGTTTAAAAGATGCGCGGCTTCCCTTTGCGCAGCAGGCGGCAATGGCCAAACTATTCAGTTCTCAGGTCGCCGACCGCATCACCTCAGCCTGTCTCGAGCTGTTCGGTGGGTACGGCTATTCCAAGGAGTATCCTGCCGAGAAGTATTATCGCGACGCGAAGATCGGAACGATCTACGAGGGAACCAGCAACATGCAGTTGCAGACGATCGCGAAGGCGTTGCTGAAGTAAAGGGCGGTAAAGTGGGAGGCGGGAAAGTAAAAAGAACCCTCCGGTTGAGAAACGCTTCCCGGAGGGTTCTTGGTGCGACCTGCAGCTTACCTGCCTATCGAACCCCTTGTATCCTCGGCAACGTCATCGTTCCCGTACCGCAGGGATTCATGGTTGCGGGAGAGCTCGCCAGGTCCCACCGAATCTCCTGCTCGGCTTCTTCCGTATCCACCACCGCGCAACGCTGTCCCACTCGGGTTATCGCAGCGACCGCGGCGGCTCCGGTTATCGTGTTGCCGGAAGTCTTCGCACCTGCGGCCGCGGCAGGTACCTGGTCAGCGTTGGTTGCCCGGACCTCGGCCGAATTCTCGGGCGGGCGAATGCGCCCGGCATCTTCCGTCGCCAGTGTATCAGCGTTGGCTTCAGCAGAGGCCTGGTTCGGTTCCGGGGTTTCGACTGCAACCTCGGTCTGCTCTTTCCGGGTAACGGTGTCTACCTGAACCTGAACGGCAGCACCGGTATCAGCGGCAACCTGAGTGGAGGTATCCGTCACCTGGGCCGTGGTATCCACCTGTACCTGCGCAACGGTGTCCGCCTGCGCCATCGTGGTGGTAGTATCGCGGGCCATTTCGGGCGAAGCGGAAACCGCGGTGTCGTTGTTCGCTACCACGCTGTCATTCGTCGTCACCAAGCCTACAGTTTCGCTGGAATCTTCCGGCGGCCGAACCCGAGCCGACGCTGAGTCAGGCGCGGCGGTATCCGCGTGAGCGTGCTGCGACTGTTCAGTCGGCGCGAGCCGCTCGTCAGTCCTTGTAATCTCGGCTGAATCACCAAGCACCACATTGTCTCCCGCGCTGTCACGACTCATTGCCTGATAGCCGGAGATGGAGGTATCTGGCGCGTTCATCCGATCGGTCTTCGTAACGGGCTGATGTGCCGGCGCGGCAGCGCTGCTCTTGGCGTCGGTGCTGGTCGTATCCCGGTCAATGAGAGCAGACTGGGCGGCAGCAACCCCCGTGTCCGCGGTCATTCCGGTTCCGGTTTGATCACCCTGAGATGAACCCGACTGGGCGCGGTCACTTCCGCAGGCTGCCACGGCGATCAGAACTGCGCTCGCAAGCCAGGCGTTAGACAGGGATCTTCTGGTATGTGTAAAGCGCATTGAACCTGACCTCGAGATTGGGAAAAACGATTCGAAGGCATACTTTGAGCGTAGCCAGCAGGTATGCTAGGGAGGGGTACGTGTCGTTGCGGTGAGAAGAGACCCTATATGTCGTGAGTGTGCTCACATCGAGCACCAGTCCACTGAAAAAGTCAGGGGCGCCGTTTGGCGCCCCTGACCGGGACCCTCACCGAACCTCGAGCGATCTGTTAGCGATTGGTCGAGTCCGCGCCCTGCTGAGACTGGTCGTAGCCGGTCGTGTCTCCCGTAGGGGCACTATCCTGAGTTCCGCTCTGATTGCTCGTGCTAGTGTCCGCCCCGGTGGTACCAGTCGTAGTGTCGGCGCCGGTCATGCCAGACGTGTCCTGGCCACCAGTAACGCCGGTCGTATCACCGCCGAATCCGGTGGTATCGGCCTGGCCCTGCTGATTGGCTTGGCCCGTGGTGTCCGTCCGCTCCATGCCGGAATAGCCGGCCGTGTCTTGCGGCGTGCCGGTACCCTGGTTCTGCAGGAAGGTATCGGTCGGAGTCTGTTCAGTCGGAACCTGGGTCGTGTCCTGCTCCATTCCGCGGTAGCCCGGAGGATTCTCGGTCTGCCCGGTCAGGGTGTCCTGGCCCGCGGTGGTGGTGTCCCGTGCAGCGGCCGACTGATCAGGATCGTCGGTCCGCGCCGTGTTCCCTGCACACGCAAGCGCCGCTACGAGCGCAGCAAGCGTGGCATAGCCGGTGGTGGATTTCATCCGCATTCGACCTCCTCAAATCGCTCTGGTAAGTGCCTCGGGCCCCTTTGCACTCTGCCCGTTGTTTCGCGGCCAGGGAATTGGCGCCTGGCACAAAAAACTGGCTTCGCGCCTAACATCATATCCGAGCATTTCGTTCTGTTCTGTGACCAAGGTCACGGGGGCTATTCCCCCATCTTGTTGTAGAGAAACAACGAAGCCACTGCTTAACCCGGTGCGGCGCAATTCAAGCCAAGGCGTGAGAATTGCTTAGGGTTGACGCAGGGTCCTGAAGCCCGGCTAAATTCCAGGCCTCGCCGAGTCGATTTCACACGGTAATCGCCGGTAAAACTCAACTTCATTGGATAGCTGAGTGTCGGTTTTCACCAGTTCAAGTCATCTGGTCGCAACGATTACGGTCTTCGGCAGTCTCCTGGCCGGGCCGGCCCGCGCACATGCGCAGACCGACCCTTCCTGGATCGGCTCCCGCATGAACGAGTGGTACGCTGCGGCATCGAGGGTCGCGCCGGGAGACTGGGGCATAGCAGTCGCGGATCAAAGCGGCCAGATGCTCTGGAGCTTCAACGCCGATGCGTCGCTCATGCCCGCGTCAGCGGTAAAGCTGTTTACCACCGGCTATGCCCGCAGCGTTCTCGGCGGAAGCGCCCGGCGGGCTACTCGACTCGTCGGGTCAGGCACCGTCGATCCAAAGACCGGGGAGTGGCTTGGTGAATGGGCACTGGAGTTGAACGGTGATCCGACGCTGGAGCGCGCCGAGGGGTCCGGCCCTACCCTCTATGACCTCGCCACCCAGCTCGCTGCTGTGGGAGTTCGGCGCCTTTCCGGACCTCTTCGGGTACAGAGCGCAGACGGCCCGGCCACAGCCGTATATCCGTCGGTATGGTCCGTTCGGCACCGGGGCCGGCTGTTCGCTCCCCCCGTGGGTCCGCTTACCGTCCACGAAAACATCGTATGGTTTACGGTGCGGCCCGGACGCCGTGTCGGCGATAGGGCCAGACTCGTCGAGGCGGCTCCGGCCGGCGTCAGCTCTTTGGTAACCGTCAGCGCCACGACCCGAAGTGGTCGCCGCACTCGTCTCAGGCTGCTGCCGCGCCGTGGGGGTGGATGGGTCGTCTCCGGAAGCATCGGGGTACGCGCGACGCCCCGTCGGCTCACCACCGTCGCCAATGATCCGAAAGCTGTGCTCAGTGCGGTATGGGGCAGCGCGCTTCGAAAGGCCGGCATCACCTGGAACAAGTCGGCCAAGGGTAAGATTTCGCTCGATGCGACGCCGCGCGTCCTCGCGGAAGTAGCCTCACCGCCATTGGATTCGCTGGCGAGCGAGATCAATCGCCGGAGCCTCAACGCGGCCGCCGAGCTGCTGCTGCAGTGGGCCGGCGGCCGCGAGAAGGGATCCCACAACCTGATGGATCA
>DASPKB010000112.1:0-5184 GCA_035628315.1 Gemmatimonadales bacterium
CGGCGGCCTTCAGAACCGGGACGCGGGCAGCGTTTCCAGGAACCGGGCGATCGCACCGTAATACTTCGCCGAATCGGCATCGAACGCGTCGCCGTGCCCGCCCTGCAGCTCGACGAACGTCTTGGGGGGCGGCGCTGCGTCATAAAGCCGTTTCCCGTGTGCCACCGGAATCACCTCGTCACCGGTAGCGTGAAGGAAAAGCTTGGGACTGGTGACCTGGGAGATCTTCTCGATCGAGGCAAACCGGGTACCGGCGATCCAGCGCACCGGTATATAAGGATAGAGCTCCTGCCCGCGATCGATCACCGAGGTGAGAGCGCCTTCGACGATCAGCCCGCCGACCGGAACCCGGCTGGCGAGATCCACCGCGACCGCCGACCCCAGTGAATGGCCGAAGACGATGATGCGCTCTGCTGCCACCCCGCGGCCGTCTCGCAGATAGCGATACGCCGCGTCTGCATCCTTATACAGCCCTGATTCGCTCGGCACTCCCTGGCTCTCGCCATAACCCCGGTAATCGAAGGCGAGCAGATTGAGACCCAGCGCCCGCAGGCCGGCGTAGTGTACCGGACGATCGAACTCCGAGAGATTGCCGGCGTTCCCATGGCAGATCAAAAGCCAGAAGCCGGTGGACTCCACGGCAGCCGGAATGACCCAGCTCGCCAGCTCGAGGCTGTCAGCGGTGGTGAGCGTGACCCGTTCGACGGGAAGGCCGAGAGCGCTCGGTGGCGCGAGCAGATTCCGACCCGGACCCGGAAAGTAGATAAGGCGGGATTCGTTGAGACGAAGCAGGAGGATGAGCGCGGCGTAAACCACGATCACCAGTAAGACAGTGCTCCAAAGCATCCTGGTGACGGATTTAGAAGCCGGGCTCAAGCGGGATAGTAGCGCCCGGAGCGGCGGGACATCTCGAGCAGCGAAGGCGCCGGCCGGAATCGCTCGCCGAACACCTCCTGCAACTGATAGAGGGTCTCGACCACGCGGCCTGCCCCAACGTCATCGATCATCCGGAGCGGACCACCCCGAAAAGCCGGGAAGCCGATGCCGAAGATGGCGCCGATGTCGGCATCGCGCGCGCTCCGCACCACGTTTTCGGCGCAGGCCATGGCTGCCTCGTTCAGCATGGCATACACCAGCCGGCGCTGCACCAGGTCGGCATCCGCCTCCGCAGGGCGAACACCGAGCAGGGCGTACACGCTCGTGTCTACTCCGGCCTTGTGTCCTTCCTTATAGCGGTAGAAACCGCGCCCGTTCTTCCGGCCCAGCCGGGTGGCTCCGAGCATGCGGCTTAGGGCGCCGGCCGGCTTCATCCGTTCGCCGAACGCCTCGTGCATGACGCCCCCCGCCTTGTCCGCCACATCCAGTCCCACTTCATCCAGCAGGGCGACAGGGCCGACCGGAAACCCGAAGCGCGTCATGACCCGGTCGATCACCTCGATCGGAACGCCCTCCTGCAGCAGGTGCCCGGCTTCATTGAGATAGGGCGAGAGGATCCGATTCACCCAGAAGCCGGGACGGTCCGCCACCACAATGACCGTCTTCCCCATGCGACGCCCGAAGCGTACCGCGGTCACCAGGGTATCGGGGGCGGTCGCTTCTGTCGGGATTACCTCCAGCAGCGGCATCCGCTCCACCGGCGAGAAGAAGTGCATGCCCAGCACCCGTTCCGGCCGCTGTGCGTGTTCGGCGATTTGGCGGATGGGAATGGTAGAGGTGTTGGTCGCGAAGATCGCATCGGGCCGGACCAGCCCCTCGACTTCGGCGAGTACCTTGCGCTTGGTCCCCAGATCCTCGAACACCGCTTCGATAACGAGGTCGGCCCGATTGAATCCGCTGTAGTCGGCCGAGCCGGAGAGCAGGGCGGTCAACCGCTCGTACTGGGGTCGAGTGATGCGCCGCTTCTCATAACGGTCGGCGATCAGGCGAGTGGCGGCCTTGAGACCTTTGCCCACCCGGGTTAGGTCCGAATCCTTGAGCCTGGTGTCGACCTCCACGTTGAGCACCGCGGTCCCGGCGATGCCGGAGCCCATGAAACCAGAGCCGATGATACCGAGGCGTCTGATCTGCCGGGGCGTTGCGCTTCCGGGCGGAACCCCGTCGTCCTTCTTGAGCGCGGTCGTGGCAAAGAAGATCTGAACCAGCTTGCGGGACACATCGCCGACGGCGAGCTCGCCGAAGGCGCGATGCTCCTCGGCCAGACCGGCGGTGACGCCCTGTTCCAGTCCCACACGTACCGCCTCCAGCGCGGCCAGCGGTGCCGGATAGTGGCCTCCGGTCTTCTTCAGTACCTCTTTGCGCGCGGCGCGGTACACCAGCTGACGGCCGGCCGCGGTTCGGTCCAGCACCATGCCCTGGAAGCCCCCTTTGCCGGCGCGCTTGGGCAGGCCTTCCCGGGCCAGGCGATCCGCCGCTGCGACTGCTACCTGACGCAGTATGCTGCGCGGCACAACCTCATCTACCAACCCGAGACGCAACGCCTTGGAAGCGCGCTCGCTCTTGCCGGTAAGGATCATGTCCAGCGCAGCCCGAGCACCAATCAGCCGGGGCAGCCGCTGGCATCCGCCCGCACCAGGTATCAGGCCGAGCTGGACCTCGGGAAGGCCGAGCTGTGTCTTGGGATGATCGGTTGCGATGCGGTAATGGCAGGCGAGCGCCAGCTCGAGTCCGCCGCCGAGACAGGCACCGTTGATTGCGGCGACGATCGGCTTGTGGAAGGTCTCCACCCGGCTCACCGTCTCCTGACCCTCGAAGCTCAGACGCTCGGCGGCGTCCTGGCTGGTCAGCGCGGTGAACTCCTCTATGTCGGCGCCTGCGATGAAATTGTCGGCTTTGCCCGAGATCAGGACCACAGCTCTGGTGGCCGGATCATCCCGGAAGCCGATAAGCAATGCTTCCACCTCGACCCGCACGGCCGCGCTGAGCTTGTTGACCGGCTCACCGGGCAGGTCAAAGGTGATGACCGTAACGCCGTTTTCGTTCTCGGTGGTGAAGGCGCCCATGCTAGAAGTCGCCTCGCGACTCGTGACTGACCATCATCTCCTTTCGAGCACCATGGCATACCCCATTCCGCCTTGGGCGCAGATCGAGATAAGGCCGAACTCTACGTCGCGGCGGCGCATCTCATTGGCAAGCGTGGTCACCAGCCGGGCTCCGGTCGCACCGAAAGGATGCCCGATCGCGATGGATCCGCCGGATACGTTGGTTCGCTCCCAATCCACTTCGCCTACCGGACCAGGCAGTCCCAGCCGGTCGGCCCAGCTCTGCGAGCCCCAAGCCTGCACGTTGGACAGCACCTGAGCCGCGAACGCTTCGTGAATCTCCACCAGTCCTAAATCCTTCCAGCTCAGCTCCGCGCGTTCCAGCGCCTTGGGCACTGCGTAAACCGGCCCCATGAGGAGCTGCCATCCGGGATCTACCGCACTTACGGCGTAGCTCCGGATGAAGGCCAGCGGCTCGTGACCCAGCGCGCGGGCCTTCTCCTCTGACATCAGCAGCACCGCCGCTGCCCCATCGGTAAGCGGCGAGGAGTTGCCGGCGGTGACCGTGCCGTATTTCCGATCGAATACCGGCTTCAGTTTCGCCAGTGCCTCGATCGAAGTATCGGACCGGATCCCGTTGTCCTCGCTCACCACCTCATCCATGTCTCGCCCGCCGAACCAGGGTGCGATCTCCGGCGCCAGACGTCCGGATGCGGTGGCAGCGCTGGCTCGCTGGTGGCTCATCAGCGCGATCCGGTCCTGCTCTTCCCGGGTGATACCGTTCTCCTTTGCCATCTTCTCCGCCGACTGGCCCATCGTCTCGCCGGTGGAAGGTTCGGCGATGGCGGGCGTTACCGGAATTAGGTCTTTCGGTCGCACCTTGCCGACCGTAGCCAGGCGGTGGCCGAGACTCCGGGCCTTGCTGGCTTCGACCAGCATCCGGCTGAACCGGCGGGAGTGAAGGATCGGCAGATCCGACAGGGACTCGACCCCGCCGGCCAGCACCACGTCCGCGTTCCCCAGACGGATCTGGTCGGCCGCATTGTTGATGGCTTGGGCGGCAGAGGCACACGCCCGATTGATGGTGTAGGCTGGAACGCTGGGCGGAAGCTGGGGCAGCAGACTGACCTCGCGTGCCACGTTGGGGGTCAGCACCGAGGGAACCACCTGACTGAAGACCACCTCATCGATCTCCCGCCCGTCGACTTCGCTTCGGAAGAGCAGCTCGCGCGCGGCGTGGCGCGCAAGCGCCACCGCGCTCACGTCACGGTAGACCGTGCCGCTCTTGGCGAAAGGTGTGCGGATCCCGGCGACGACAGCGACTCGCCGGCCCGGGCGGATATCAATCATGTTGCCCCGTGGGATTGAGGAGATGATCTTTTTTGGTGGCAACGACACTGGCTACCGCGCGCCAATGCTCTGCATCCACACTCTCGAGCACCTCGCGCCCGTGCTCGACGGTGAGTGGCGCCACCAGGCGGTTCAACTCGCCCGGCCGCAGCAGATGGGCGCTCGAGGTCGGGCCCCAGCCGGCCTCACGCTGGGCCTCGAGAAAGGTCTCCATCATGAGAAAACCGCCGGGCGCTATGAGCTGGATGATCCGCGGCATGCGGGCTCGGTCAAGATAATTGAATACCAGAACCCCATCAAAAACTCCCAAATCGGGCCACTCACCCTCGAGATCCAGCTCCCGCCAGTCGATGGATAAGCCTGCGGCCGCTGCCCGTGCCCGTGCGGAGGCGAGCTTCGCCTCGTCCCGGTCCACCGCCACGACCCGTGCGCCGAGCGCGGCCGCCGCCAGACTGTGGCGTCCCTCGCCGCAGGCAAGATCGAGCACCCGGTCTCCCGGACGGAAGCGATGAGCGTGCCAGAAAAACCAGGTGCTTGGCCACATTCCCGGCGCTCCCTGGAGCGCGCCACGGTAGAGCAGCTCGCGACTCATCCGGCGGATCTGCTGGTCATTGGTGGGGGGAGCAATGGGGCCGGGATTGCCCGCGATGCTGCCATGCGGGGCTTGCGGACGATCCTGGTGGAGCAGAACGATCTCGCCTCGGGTACCAGCTCGCGGTCGAGCCGCCTGATACACGGGGGGCTACGCTACCTCGAGCAGGGCGAATTCGGCCTGGTACTCGAAGCCAACCGAGAGCGCCGCATCCTTCAGCGGATCGCCCCCCATCTGGTGTGGCCGTTGCCCTTTGTTTTCCCC
>DASPKB010000113.1:0-6117 GCA_035628315.1 Gemmatimonadales bacterium
AATAGCCGCCCGGCCGGAGTTCACCCGGTTCTCCAGCTCCGCCGTTCCGCGGATCCCCCCTACAAAATCGATTCGCTTGTCGGTGCGGGGGTCACCAATACCCAGCACCGGTCCAAGCACCCGCTCCTGGAGCAGCGACACATCCAGCGACGCAATCGGGTCTTTGCGGTCGATGGTCTCCTCCGGCAGCTCAAGACGGTGCCACCCCCCTGGAAGGTAGACACCAAAGGTTCCGCTTCGAGTGGGCTGCGCATCATCGGAGCGGGAAATTTTGCCGATCTGCCGCAGCGCTTCCAGCACGTCGTTTTCGGTTTTGCCGGCCAAGTCTCGCACCACGCGATTGTACGGGAGAATGGTTAGTTGATTAGCCGGGAAGAGCACGGTAAGGAACCAGTTGTACTCTTCGCTGCCGTCGTGCTTCGGGTTGGCCTTCCTGCGCTCCTTGCCTGCCCGCCAGGCACTCGCCGAGCGATGGTGCCCATCAGCCACGTAGGCATGAGGCACGGCCTGAAAGGCCCGCAGGATGGTACCGGGGTCCGCGACCTTCCACACCGTATGGCGCACACCATCGGGCGCCGCAAAATCGTAGAGTGCCGGTGTGCCGCACACCTGCCGGGCCAGGCGCTCTATCTCGGCCTCCCCCCTATAGGCGAGAAACACCGGCTCGGCGTGCGCGTTCAGCGTAAGTACGTGCCGGGTTCGATCGTCTTCCTTGTCCTGCCGGGTTTTCTCATGCTTCCGAATGACGTTGCTCTCGTAGTCATCCACATGCACGCATCCCACCACTCCCGTTTGGGTGCGCCCATCCATCACCTGACGGTACAGGTAGAGCGACCGATCCGGATCGCGCAGCAGAGTACCCCGGGCGACGAACTGGTCCAGAGCCTCGCGAGCTTTGGCATAGATCCTGGGGTCGTACTGGTCGATGTCTTCAGGAAGATCGATGTCCGAGCGCCCGACGTGCAGGAAGCTGTGAGGATTTCCCCGGGCCAGCTCCGCCGCTTCTGCCCGATCCACCACATCATAAGGAACAGCGGCCACCTGAGAAGCCAGCTCGGGAGCGGGGCGCAGGGCCTTAAAAGGACGAAGTCGCACGGTTTCGCATCTTAAGAAGTCAGCCGCCGGGCCGCACCAGCCGCTCACAGCCGGCCAAGAGTGCGTCCACCAGCAGCGCCAGCGCTGCCGCAGGTAAGGCCCCGGAAAGAATCATCCGGGTGTCGGAGAGCGCCAGCCCTGCCGCAATGAAGTCACCCAGGCCCCCCGCACCAATGAACGCCGCCAGGGTAGCAGTCCCGACATTTATAACCGCAGCCGTCCGCACGCCCGCCATGATAACCGGGGCGGCGAGGGGCAGCCGCACATGACGTAAAATTTGTCGAGGGGTCATACCCAACGCCCGGGCCGCGCCGACAGCCTCGGGCGCGGCGTCTCGCACGCCAGTGTAGGTGTTCCGGAGGATCGGATACAAGGAGTAGAGGAAGAGCGCGACGAGAGCAGGAAGGACACCAATGCCGAGCAGGGGGATCATGAACGCCAACAAGGCGATGCTGGGAAGAGTCTGGAGCAGGCCGACTCCCCGGATCACGGGCTCGGCAGAGGAGCGCCTCCGTTCCAGGGCCAGCCCGAGTGGAACAGCACATGCGATGGCTGCGGTAAGTGATATTCCCACCAACACCAGATGGCGGACGGTCAATTCGAGGATGGTTGACCGCTGATTCCAGAGGTACCCCAAAACCCCACCAGTCGGCTCCCGGGCCGTTTGTACCAGCGCTTCTCCGGGATTGCTGAGTCCCAGAGTCAGCAGAGCGCCCGCTGCTACCCGCGGAATGGGAATTCCGTCTACTTCGATTCTCCGGTTAAAGCGGCGCATGTCGGCCTCGGTCAGGAGACCGCTCAGTTCGCTCAACACGGCCACTCCGGCGGGGGCATCGCGAACGAAGCCCGGGCTCACCAGCGCCGCAGCCTCGTATGGAGGAAAAAACCGGAGATCGTCCTCCAGCACTACCAAATCGTAGCGGGCGATGAATCCGTCGGTGGAGTACCCATCTATCACGTCCACCTCACCCGCTGCCAGCGCCTGATACTTCACAGCGGGCAGCAGCGCCCGAACCTCTCGAAATCCGATGTGATAGGCTCTCTCGATGCCGGGCAGTCCGTCGGGACGTCCAATAAAGTCTGGCGTGAGGCCAGCGCGCATCGAGCGGGAAACCCGGGCCAGATCGCTAAGGGTAGCGAGACCGTACTGCTCAGCGGTCTCCCGACGAACCGCGATTGCGTAGGTGTTCTGGAACCCAAGTGGTGCGAGCCAGCGAGCTCCGTAGCGCCGGCGGAACTCGGTGCTTACCTGACGGTACACCTGCCGGGGGTCGGCGCTGGGGCGTTCGCCGAGAATCGCGAGCAGGCCGGTGCCGGTGTACTCCGGATATACGTCGATGGCGTTGGTCCGAAGCGCCTGAAATGCTATCTCCGTTGCCCCCAGACCAGGCCGGCGCTCTACGGAGAAGCCTCGGGCCTCGAGTAGCTGGGCAAACATCTCCGCGAGCAGGTAGGACTCTCCAAATGGTTTGGAGGCGACAACGATCGGGCGCTCCGGCGAGCCCTGATAGGGCGGTCCATGAGCTCCCGCCAGAAGAATCGCGGCCAGGGCCGCAGAAGGAATCATCCGAACGTCACCTGCGCTCGTCGCAGCAGCTCGCGGACGTACTCCGTAGCGGGTGTCTGGCGCAACTCCTCCGAAGATCCGAACTGCTCCACCCGACCGTGCCGCATCACGGCAATGCGGTCACTCAGCAGCAAGGCTTCGTGCAGATCGTGAGTTACCAGGAGAGCGGTAAGACCAAGCTCCCGGCGCAGCGCATGGAAGGAGACCTGAAGGTCGGCCCGGGTGATCGCGTCCAGTGCGCCAAATGGTTCGTCAAGCAGAACAACATCGGGCCGCGCCGCGAGCGCTCGGGCTACTGCTACGCGCTGCCGCTGGCCGCCCGACAGCTCCCTCGGCCAGCGGTCGCCAAAGACCGCGGGTTCGAGCCCCACCAATGTCAGCGCCTGGGCGGCCAGCTCTCTGGCGTTGGATACCTCTCGGAGCCACGGTACCAGCTCGACGTTCCGGCGCACTCTCCAGTGCGGGAGGAGGCCTCCGTCCTGCGGCACATATCCGATCCGCCGGCGGAGCGTTATGGCATCCAGGTCACCGGCCCTGTTAGCGCCAATGAAAACGTCGCCTGCGTCCGGACTGACCAGCCGATTGAAGCAGCGAAGCAGGGTGGTCTTTCCCGAGCCACTTTCACCGATCAGAGCGACGCACTCACCTCGACCGACAGATATAGAAACAGAATCCAAGGCCCGAACCGACCCGAACTGCTTGGAAACCTGGACTGCCCGAAGCGCTGCGTCGCCTGAGTCAGGGGGCACGGTCACGCCGCCAGCCGATCCACCAGAGCACGGACAAACCGATCTCCGCCACGGCATCGGCGAGATATACCGCGGAAATGCGCCCGGACAGCGCGTAACGCAGATCGATCGCGGCCAATCCGAGGGCAGCGCCGACCGCCAGCAGGGCTATCTCCGGCGTTATGCGCCGCGCTCGTGAGGCGGCAATGAGCACGGCACCAATTACGGCGACGAGCACACCAACCGTTCGCACCAGCCAAAGATCAGTCTTGGGCCCAGTGACAATCTGAAAGCTCACGATGTCGATCAACGGCCAGATACCGGTTGCGACGTAGAACAGGCCCTGAAACAGCGCAAGCTTCAGCAGCAGATTGCCCACCCTCACTTCATTCTCCTCGATGCATCCCCCGGGTTGATGGCAGTGTTCGTGGCAATTTACCAGGCGCAAAAGGCTCTCAGAGATCGCTCCTATCAGCCCTGGATTTCTGCCGTCCAGGCACGCTGCAGAATCGGGCACCCTAGACCGCCGGATTCAAAGTTGGAAGTGCATGTGAATCGACTGGTGCCTCAATCCACTAACACGCTTTGCAGTCGAATCCCGCTGCCACAGAGACATGAACGAAAATGCACGAGATCCCAGCGCGAAAGTTGCGTGAGTTCTCGACTCTCATAACCCCAATCGTGCTCGACCACCCTCGGCTTCATGGGGCAGGCATGTACCGCATCGAGCTCTCGCCCGGAGAAGAAACCGTCTTCCGATCGATCGAGGAGCTGGCTGTCGCAATCAAGCGCGGCGTCGTCACCCCACGCGCACGCATCTATCACAGCGCCTCGAGCAAATGGCTGCCCATCCAGTTTCACCCGCATTACAAAGCTGCGCTCTCGATGCCGCTGACGCAGTCTGCCCTGGTAGCAGGGCCGCCGGTCAAACCCCTTTCAACGCTGCGTCTCGAGCAGCCTGCCGAGCCTGAGCCGCCGCTGGCTGCTTCGGCAGCAGTTGAGCCGCTCAGCGCGCCGGCGGAGTCGCCGTCAAAGCGGAGACCCGCCAAGGGCGACACTCGGAATAATCCCAAACGCAGCCGCCGAGCCACCAAGCCACGCCGGCAGCTTCGCATCGCTCTGGTGGGCGCGCTGCTGATCGGTGGGGCGCAGTGGGTGCTCTCTGCCGAGCTGTTTTCCCGAGCCGACAGTCATGCGCTTTTGCGAGTCCAGCGGCACCTGATCGCCTCTCCAACCGAGACCATGCATCGGGTCAGCTCGCCCAACTCTGCGGCGATGATGCCGGTCGCGCCGAGCTCTCCGGGTTCGAGTGCCTCGGTCCAGCTCGAGGGCGTTACCGAAGCCTATCCCAACCAGGCTCCGAGCTTCGGCGGGACCGCTGTTGCAGCCGATGAAATCGCCGAAGCTCCCTCCAGCGTAAATGTGGTCTCTGCTCCTGCTCCGAGCCCTGACTCGCTCGGCGTGAAGCTGACCGACTCCACCAACAACAAACCCCTGAAGGGAATTCTTCGCAGTGTCAGCGGGGCCAAGCCACCCGGCCGATCGGCGCCCTCGCGGTAGTTACGCGTGTGACTCATCCCACAGCAAGCGTCCCCTAAACGCCTGATAATCGAGACGCCGTAAGTCCTTATTTATCAACAGGTTATGTTGATAAACCTGTGGAAAACAACGGCGGTTTGTGGAAAACCGCGCGCTCTTCCGGGTCAGACGGTCGAGTCGCTTCGGGCCAGCTAAACGCACGCACGCGAGCGCCAATGGCGCCTGGAGGACCGGCATGGCGAGGGCGATCTGGAGTGGCTCCATCAGCTTCGGAATGGTCAGCATTCCGGTGAAACTGTTTGGTGCCACCGAAAGCAAGGACATCTCGTTCAACCTGCTGCACGCCACCTGCGGCACCCGGCTCCAGCAACGGCGCTGGTGTCCAACAGACGAAGTGGATGTGCCCTGGAACGAGACGGCGCGAGGCTACGAGTACGCCAAGGGCCAGTATGTCGTTCTCACCGAAGAGGACTTCGAGCGCCTTCCGCTGCCGAGCAAGCACACCATCGATCTGAGCGCGTTCGTGGAGGAGAAGGAGATCGACCCGGTCTTCTACGAGCGCAGCTACTACCTCGAGCCGGCGGAGCGCGCCGAGAAACCCTATGCCCTGCTGCTCAAGGCGCTGGAGCAGCGCAAGCTCACCGCGGTCGCCACGATCACGATTCGAAAGAAGGAGCAGCTCTGCGCCATCCGGGCACATGAGGGCACGATCATGCTGGAGACGCTCTACTACCCGGACGAGATCCGAACCGAACGGGGGATGAATCTCAGCAACGTGAAGGTTTCGGACCGCGAGCTGGAGATGGCTTTCACCCTGATCGACATATTCCGCAAGCCGTTCGATCCGAGCGAGTATCAGGATCACTATCGGGAAGCACTTGCCGAGCTGATCGAAGCCAAGCTCGAGGGCAAGGAGGTAGTCACGGCACCGGCTGCGCGGGAGAGCCGGGTACTCGACCTGGCCGACGCCTTGAAGCGGAGCGTCGAAGCTGCCAAGAAGGACGCTGCCACGGCCAAGCCCAAGCCGCCGGCCCGGGCCCGCACCCGGGCAGCACGGTCGCCTAGGCGCACCCGGAAGGTCGGATGAGCCCGGTCGGCACCGAGGTGGAGGGGGTGCTCGAACAGCTCGATGCGCCCCAGCCCAAGATGGTGCTGACCATCGACGACTTCGAACTTCCTGTCACGAAT
>DASPKB010000114.1:0-6271 GCA_035628315.1 Gemmatimonadales bacterium
TCAGGGCCTTCCCCGACGGCGACCCCGAGCCGGCGCGGTCGTACATGGGCCATCCTCCCCCGCAATTCAGCTGGAACTCACGAGCAGGCGGCGCTGGTGCTTCCCGCCGCTCGTGCGCACGGCACGGTGAATCGGCAGGCGGGAACAGGTCGAATCGTCCGACGATGAGAGGAACCTTTTGGTATGGCCAAAACGGACACTGAAGCAACTATCGAAGAGCTGCTGGAGCAGCGCACCCAGTACGAGGAGTGGCTGGCCAAGCTCGACGCCTCGGGCGACAAGGCTCCGCCCGCGGTGCGCCAGCGAGTACGGGGCGATTATCAGGCCCGCCTGCAGAGTGTGATGGAGCAGTTGCGGGGCCGCGGTGCTGCTATCAGCGAGGAGCTCGAGCGCCAGCATGCGCAGCAGGCGGAGCTGGACCGCGAGCGGCGTGCAGCGGAAGAAGCTCTTGCCGAGGCGGAGGTGCGTCACTCGGTGGGCGAATACACCCAGGAGGAGTGGCGCCGCGTCAGTGAAGAAAGCAAGCGGGAGATCGAGCAGCTTCGCAGCCAGTTGCGCAGTATCGGCGCCGAAATCACCCGCCTCACTCAAATCCAGGCGGTGATCACCTCGCCTCGAAGCGGCACGTCTACGGCGCCATCGCCGCGGCCGGCCCCTCGTCCCGAAGTGGTCGAGCAAGCACCACTTACTACCCACGTGGCCGAGCCGATCGAGGACACGGCCGAGCAGCGCGAGCCGGAACCTGCCACCGTCCCGGTGGACGAGCTTGCCTTCCTGAAATCCGTGGCTCAGGAGGACGCGCGTCAGCCCGGGCGCCGCACCAGCAGTCCCGGGATGCAGGCCCCCGTGGCACCGGCAGTCCAGACCGCGGCCCCTTCGGTGAGCAAGGCGGGTGTAGCCAAGACCCTCAAGTGCGGTGAATGCGGGACTCTCAACCGACCCACGGAGTGGTACTGTGAGCGCTGCGGTGCCGAGCTGGCGGGAGTGTAAGAGAAGCAAAAGGTGAGATGTGGCGAGTAACTACTTTGTAGTGGCGGAATTCCAGCATTCACCTCAGCGAGATCGTCGGCGGTCTGGCGGTCACTTCTGGATAGAAAAAGGGCGCCGTTTCGGCGCCCTTTGGTCTTCAGTTCTCGGCTGATCTCGTCCGCTACTTGCCGCTCTTGCTCGCCACCAGCTTGGCTAGCCGGCTCTTCTGCCGAGCCGCGGCATTCTTGTGGATGATGTTTTTCTGGCCGGCCCGGTCGAGCAGCTTGACTGCGTCAGCATATGCTGCTTCGGCCTCGGCGCCGGTGGCTGTCCTTACCCGCTTGAGCGCCGTGCGGAGCTGACTGCGTTGGGTGCGATTAAGCGTAGCCCGCGCGCGAGCCTGACGCATCCGTTTGGCGGCTGACCTGATTCGGGGCACGCTAACCTCGGTTTCGGTGTAGTGGGACCGGAGGAGTCCGGGTCCTGGCACGGGCGAAAAATTAACCGCCGAGTATGCAAGGTCAAGCGGGACCGCGCTTTGACTTTGGACTCCGGGCCCGTTTAACCTTCGTCGGCCTGAGCCGAGGACGGTCACACCTGGATCAACAGTTCGGCGATTTTGTACTCCTGCTTCCCATGCTGGTCTTCGCGATGGTGGCTCATGAGTATGCCCACGCGGCGACCGCACTCCGGCAAGGAGACGACACTGCCTATCTCCTGGGTCGTATCACTCTGAATCCGTTGCCTCATATCGATCCGCTCATGAGCATCCTGCTGCCTGCGCTGATGTACTACTACGCAGGGTTCGCGTTCGGGGGTGCCAAGCCGGTCCCGGTAAATCCCCGCAAGTACCGGAACTACAAGAAGGGCGACATCCTGGTTTCGAGTGCGGGAGTTGTCACGAACCTGGTGCTGGCCGTGGTCCTGTCGGTCGTGTTCGTCATTGTGGGCTTGGTTGCGCAAGCTTTACCTGCAAGCGCGCCCGTGCTCGATACGGCGCAGCGGATGCTGGTTCACGGAATCTGGATCAATCTGATTCTCTGCTTCTTTAATCTCATCCCGATCCCGCCGCTGGACGGCTCGCACCTTCTCTACCACATGCTGCCGCCGCGCGCCGGCATGTGGTACCGGGATCTCCGGCGCTTCGGCTACCTGCCGATCTTCGCTCTGATATTTCTTTTCCGACCAGTCATAGGAATCCTATTAACCCCGGCCTTCGCCGGTATGTCGTTCCTGCTCAACCTCATCTCTCCGTTTGGAGTGGGCAACGGATGGAACATCTTTCAGTCATGACCGCTCCTGCGGTCGAGGCGCCCACCTCGGCACTCGGGGGCGCCACTGGATTCGTGGTCGAGCTGGAGGCCTTCTCGGGGCCATTGGATCTGCTGCTGCACCTCCTTCGCGAGGAGCAGCTGGAGATTGCGGACATCCCCATAGCCCGCATCGCAGATCAGTTCCTTCACTCCATCAACGAGCTCGGCCTGAACCAGGCAGCAGACTACCTGGACATGGCCAGCCGCTTGGTGCGGCTCAAGGCGCAAATGCTGCTTCCCCGCGGCTCGGACGAAGACGGCTGGGAAGATCCCAGGGCCGAGCTGGTGCGTCGTCTGCTGGAGTATCAGCAGATTCGCGAGGTGGCTGTGTGGATGGGCCGGGCGGCCGACCGCAGGGCGCAACAATGCGCCAGGGGTTATCTCCCGCCTCCACCGGCACTGCCGCCACCGCCCTTGAAGCTGGATCTGATCGATCTGCTTGCCGCGGTTGAGCGAGTTTTGGCCGGTATCCCATTTCCGGTTCTGCACCGAGTGGTAGCTCGGCCGCTCGACGTGGAGACTGCCACTCGGCGCATTGAGGGCCTGCTTGCGGAACAGGAAGAGATCCGCTGGCTCGATGCTATCGGCAGCCGTCCCACCATCGTGGACGTTCTCTCCACGCTTCTGGCCTTGCTGGAGCTCGCCAAGCGGGGCACCGTGCGACTGGTGCAGCCATCTCCCTTTTCACCCTTGGTAATTGCCCGTGACACCACTCGCTCAGCTGCTTGAGGCTGCACTCTTTTCCGCTGCTCGCCCACTCACGGCCGAGGAGTTGTCGACGCTCGATGCCGACGCTAGCATAGCGGACGTGCGGGTTGCCCTGGAGCAACTCCGGGAGCACTACGATTTCAACCAGCACGGGGTGGAGCTCGTAGAACTTGCCGGGGGGTATCAAATCCTCACCCGTCCGGTCTACGCTGCGGCGCTCGAGCGGGCCCAATTCTCGGTGCGAGCCCCCAAGCTCAGTGCAGCTACACTCGAAACTCTGGCGGTGATCGCCTATCGGCAGCCGGTCGGACGAGTCGAGATCGAAGAGATTCGGGGGGTTTCAGCTGGAGGGGTGCTGCGCTCGTTGCAGGAGCGTGGGCTCATCGAGGTGGTTGGCCGGAGCGAGGCACTGGGACGACCTTTGCTGTATGGCACCACGCCGCTTTTCCTGGAGCTGCTGGGCATGCGGGACCTCGCTGATCTGCCGAAGGCGGAGGAGCTCACCGTCGCGCTCAGGCCGCATCGGCCCGTGGCGGAGGGCGCCGACGACGCCGCTGCCTATGTGGAGGCGGAATCGTGACGGAGATGCGGCTCCAGCGAGCGCTGGCTCGCGCCGGGGTCGCTTCGCGTCGCGCAGCCGAGAAGCTGATTGAGGAGGGCCGCGTGCGAGTGGACGGTAAGCCCGCCACGCTCGGCATGAAGGTGGATCCCGCACGGCAGAAGATCACCATCGGCAACCGGCCGGTGAAGCTGCAGGAGCGCCGCTGGCTCGCTTTTCACAAGCCTCTGGGCGTGGTTACCACTGCCAGCGACGAAGAGGGAAGGCGCACCGTGCTCGAGTTCATTCCCGACCCGGCAGCCCTCACGTATGTCGGCCGGCTGGATGTGATGACCACCGGACTTCTACTGCTGACCACAGATGGTGAAGCGGTTCACCGGTTGACCCATCCCCGCTATCGCATACCGCGCCGCTACACGGCTCTGGTGCACGGGCGGCCAACGGCGGAAATTGCCCAGGCGGTCAAACAGCGGGTAGTGATCGATGGTCGCGCCGTGACGCCCACCGATGTCAAGGTCCGGCCCGGAGCTAATGGCAGGAGTATTCTCGATGTGACCCTGAACGAAGGGCGTAACCGGATCGTGCGGCGCTGGTGCGAAGCTCTGGGACTCAAGGTGGACCGCTTGGCGCGCCTATCCTATGGTCCGGTCCGGCTCGGCGATCTTCCGGTCGGCAGGTACCGGCCCCTCACTCCTCGGGAGGAGGCTGCCCTGTACCAGGCTATTCATCTCGACCCAGAGCAGAGTGAAACCAGAACCTCATCGCGGGCGTCCGGAAAGCCAACCCGAGGAGCCATGCTGAAATGAGCGCCCCGAAGCTCTCCAAGAAGCCTGCGGAGCTGCTGCCGGTTCCCAGAATTCTGAAGGAAGTTTCACGCCGCATCGTGGGTCAGGACGCCATGGTGGAGCGTTTGCTGGTAGGCCTGCTCACTGGCGGACACATCCTGCTTGAGGGAGTGCCCGGCCTCGCCAAGACGCTCGCAGTTCGAACTCTGGCCGAAATCATCCGGGCGTCGTTCTCGAGAATTCAGTTCACCCCCGATCTGCTGCCAGCCGACGTGATCGGCACGATGGTGTTCAACCAGAAGAGCCAGGACTTTCACGTCAAGAAGGGGCCGCTCTTCGCCCAGATCATCCTGGCCGACGAGATCAATCGCGCGCCGGCCAAGGTGCAGGCCGCCCTGCTCGAGGCAATGCAGGAGCATCAGGTCACGATCGGAGGCACCACCTATCCGCTGGAGGAGCCATTCCTGGTCCTCGCTACCCAGAACCCGATCGAGAGCGAAGGGACCTACCCTCTCCCAGAGGCTCAGCTCGACCGGTTCATGCTCAAAGTTCGGGTAGGCTATCCCAGCCGGGACGAAGAGAAGGAAGTTCTGCTCCGCATGAGCGGTGGCAGAGAGATTACTGTCGAGCGGCTGCTTGACCCCGAATCGATCCTGTCGGCCCGTGCCGAAATCGCCAATCTGTACATGGATCAAAAGGTCGTTGACTACATCGTCGACCTGATTCGCGCTACTCGCGACCCCGGTCTCGTTGGACTCACTGATCTCAAGCCCCTCGTCGCCTTCGGCGGGTCACCCCGGGCTTCGATTGCCCTGGCGCAGGCTGCGCGCGCGCACGCTTTTCTCAGAGAACGCGCCTACGTCATACCCGAAGACGTGCGAGCCCTGGCGCCTGACGTTCTCCGGCATCGCATCGTACTCACCTTTGAGGCAGAGGCCGAAGACGTAACCACTGATGAGGTGGTGACCAGGGTGCTCGGTGCCGTGCGCGTACCCTGACATCCGGGAGTGAGGAGCCCGGAGTCTGGAGCGCAGGTCGAACATGTACCAGTCTCCTGATTCCGAACCGTCTCCCATCCGTTCTTGTAATCTCCTGATAACAATTCTTTCCCCGGCTTCTGGCTCTACTACTCGCGACTGGTGAATCGTGACTAACAACCCCGTCACCCCCGAAATCCTCAAACAGGTGAAATCCATCGAGCTCCGCACGCGCGGGCTGGTAGGATCCCTGTTCGCCGGCGAGTACCGCTCGGTATTTAGGGGGCAGGGGATGGAGTTCGCGGAGGTGCGGGCCTACGAGCATGGGGACGATTTTCGTTCGATTGACTGGAACGTGTCTGCCCGGCTGGCCAGCCCCTACGTGAAGACCTTTACCGAAGAGCGGGAGCTGACCGTGATGCTGGTGGTAGACCAATCAGGCTCCACCCGGTTCGGCGAGCCCCGGACCAAGGCGGCACTCGCGGTCGAGGTCGGATCGGTCCTTGCTCTCGCAGCGGCCTATCACAACGATCGAGTTGGTGCGTTGCTGTTTTCGGATGCGGTTGAGCGCGTCATACCGCCACGCAAGGGCCGGCAGCATGCCCTGCGCGTCATTCGCGACCTGGTGGCCTTCCAGCCCGCGGGGCGTCGCACGAACCTGGGCGCCAGCTTGTCTTACGCCAGCCGGCTGCTCCGTCACCGCAGCATCGTGGTTGTTCTCTCGGATTTCATCGCGGAGGGTTGGGAGCGCCCGCTCAGCAGGTTGGGCGTTCGGCACGAAGTCGTGGCGATCACCGTGGATGATCCGCGGGAGCACGACCTCCCAGAGTCGGGCTGGATCGAGATAGTGGATGCGGAGTCGGGTCGCCGCGTGCTGGTCGACACCGGCAGCCGGGAGGTCCGTTCCCGGGTTGCGCGGTTGGCCGAGCGCCGGAGGGAGGAGCGTGCCCGCGCAAGATC
>DASPKB010000115.1:0-8601 GCA_035628315.1 Gemmatimonadales bacterium
AGATCGATCATGTTCGCGTGCCGCGGCAGACGGGGCCGAAAGTAGCCGGCTACCCGGTCTGCCAGGGCA
Organism: Gemmatimonadales bacterium; assembly: GCA_035628315.1. Classification (GTDB taxonomy): domain Bacteria; phylum Gemmatimonadota; class Gemmatimonadetes; order Gemmatimonadales; family GWC2-71-9; genus CAVVWJ01. Next base: position 70 of record DASPKB010000115.1, read on the forward strand.
CCGAGTCCTATCGGGTCACGCTTGGCTGGATTTCCAATCCGTTCGAACCGCTGCGCCACCCGGTCGAGCCGCTCGGCGTCAGCCGAAAGGTGGTCGGCCAATCCGGGCGGCGGTGTAGCGCGCGAGCGCACCCGTTCGATCCAACCCTGCAGACTGGTGAGCGGAGTGCCCATCTGGTGTGCAGCCTCGCGCGCCATGGCTACCCACAACCGGTCGCGCTGGGCCGACATCGCGCTGCGGTAGGCAAACACGGCGACCGCCACCATTACAGCGATGGTCAGTCCCTGGAGCACCGCCAGTGCTATCAGGTTCCGCTGGGCGGGCAGCGGTCCATAGTGTACCGTGCCGATGGCGTCGTCCGTGATCGGGGGGTTCTGCCGATCAAGACGATCGGCGTACTGCTTGACCCGGGGGTCATCTAGTGGTGCCTCGAACGGCAGATTCGCCGCGGCAGTAACCCGGCCGGTGCGATCGGTTACCACCAGAGGCAGGCCAAGAGCCCGAACCTGCTCGCCCAGCCGCAGCAAGGCCTCCGCCTCTGCGCCGGGCCGTGGATCGTTCAGCCCACCAAAGACCCCGGAGTACAGCCTGCTCGTGGCGCTCGCATCGGCCTGGAAATGTCGGAAGATCAGAACACCGGTACCCAGGCTCAACCCCGCCAGCAAGGCGACGAGGGCCGCCACCATTGTGGGGGCCAGGCGCTGGAGCCGCTCGCTACGCACGGGGGGTCAAGCGATCGACGCCGAGATACGGTGCCAGCGCCTCAGGCACCCGCACCGACCCGTCGGCCGCTTGGTTGTTCTCCAGTAGCGCGATGATGGTGCGCGGAAATGCGACGCCCGAAGCGTTGAGGGTGTGTACGAGCTCCGGTTTCGACTTGGGAGCCGGCCGATAACGGATGTTGGCGCGGCGAGCCTGAAAATCGGTGAACGTGCTGGAGCTGGATACCTCGAGCCAGGTAGCAACGCCGGCAGCCCACACCTCGATGTCATAGGTGCGGGCACTGGCAAATCCAGTGTCACCGGCCGCCAGCTCGACCACTCGGTAGGGAAGCTCGAGCCGCTGGAGCACCGTCTCGGCGTGACTGGTGATAAGCTCGTGCTCAGCGGATGAGTCTTCCGGGCGCACGATACGGACCAGCTCGACCTTGTCGAACTGGTGCACCCGGATAAGGCCTCGGGTGTCCTTGCCGCCGGAGAATGCCTCCCGCCGGAAACATGGTGTGTAGGCCACATACGCCGCGGGCAGGTCTTTCGCCTCGAGTATCTCGTCCCGGTGAATGTTGGTCACCGGAACCTCGGCTGTTGGTATAAGAAAGAGATCGTCTGCCGGCGAGGCGTAAACTTCTTCCGCAAACTTGGGCAACTGTCCGGTGCCGGTCAGCGTGCTTCGATTGACCAGGTAAGGAGGCGCTACCTCGAGGTAGCCGTGTTCTCGGGTGTGCAAATCCAGCATGAAGTTGGCAAGAGCGCGCACCAGCCTGGCTCCCCAGCCACGAAAGAGCGGAAACCCGGACCCGGTGATCTTGACTCCAGCCGGCAAATCCAGAAGACCCAGGGCCACACCTAGCTCCCAGTGAGGCCTGGGCTGGAAGTTCAGGTCGGGCGGTGTGCCCCAGCTGCGGAGAACGCGATTGGCTGAGGCATCGCCGTCGGGTACCTCGGCCACGGGCAGATTCGGGAGTGACAGAGCGCGCTCATCGAGCGCAGTCTCGATCTCTCGAAGCTGGATGTCGAGCGTCTTCACTTCTTCGCCCGACGCCTTCAGCCGCTCCATCAGATCGTCGGCTGACTCGCGCGCGCGTTTCCTCCGGGCTACTTCGTCACTGGCGGCATTGCGTTCGGCTTTGAGCGATTCGACCCGGGTGAGGAGCTCCCGGCGGCGGCGGTCGAGCTCGAGCATAGAGTCAATGGCAGGCGCCAGCGACTCATCGCCCCGGCGCAGGAGGCTGGCACGCGTCCCCTCCGGGTCGCTCCGGAGGCGCTTGACGTCGATCACGCCTTAGTTGTCGGGCAGACCGGGCTCGAGGCCCTTATAGCCGCAGTTGTCGTTGGTGAGTACCCGGAAGATGACTGTCCTGGCAGCGTCATCGAAGGCGAGAACCTCGATCTTGGCGTACTTGGGCACCCCGATGGTCAGGCAGGTGATGCGGCTGCGGACCACATAGCGATCGCCCTGTGCGATGGGGACGACGCGATCGGTTATATATCCGTTGCTGGGTGCCTCGCGGATGCCCTCGAAGGTTTCGGTGCGGGGCTGCAGGCCGGGATTGACGCTGGACTCAGTGATCCCGAGGACGGCCCGCGGCACAAATACCCGCCGACCATCGGCTTCCACGTTGTACGCGAAATCAAAAGCGGTAGAGACGTCGGTGCGGATCCGGCGGTTCCCCTCGATCGCATAGGCGCTCGGTGTTGTCACCGGAGTGCCGACTAGTGCGTACAAGGTGTCAGTGCGCTCAAAGTTGTTGAGCGTGGCGTTCGGCAGGCCGTTGTCGTCACTGCAAGCGGCCGCGAGCAGTAGCGCGAGACACAGCGAGAATGATCTCATCGAGGTATAGAACGTTAAGCGTCAGCGAGGGCGGAATCAACATTTTTTCTTGACTTGCCGGAGAGCGGTCCCTACGTTCCTGAGCCTTTTTCCCTTGTGATGGAGCACTGATGCCCGCCCTGCACGACGTCGTGCGTGGCCTGAGCGAGCGTGAAGGGGTGGAGGCCGTTCTGGTCCTCAGCAGCGACGGCCTTCCGATCGAGCACGCCGCGCGGGGTGCCTTCGATCCGGAGTCTATCGCCGCTTTAACTGCCACCCTGGTGCAGTATGCTACCCGGCTCGGATCCGGTGCCGCCCGAGGCGCACTCCGCACCGCGGTGTTGGAGTATGAAGGAGGGGTTCTTGTAGTCTCACAGGTCGGCGCAGGCGACTGCCTTGCGATCCTCGCTAGAACCGGGGCGGACATCGGCCCGCTTCTCTACGATCTGTGGCAGCATCGTCCGGCGCTGGCTGCATTGTTGTAAATTCCTGCTTCCATCATCCCCGCTTCCATGAGATGGGCCGTTATACTCGCGGGTGGGTCGGGAACTCGGTTCTGGCCGCTCAGCACGCCGAATCAGCCGAAACAACTACTTCCCCTGACCGGTGCCGGTTCTACCGCGGAGGAGGCGATCGAGCGGCTCACCGGTTTGATCCCGCGCGAGCGTATCCTTGTCGTGACCGGTCCCGCACTTGCGCCGCTTCTTCAGGAACGGCTGCAGCTAGCCCAGGCCAACATGTTGGTCGAGCCGCGCGCGGCCTCCACTGCCCCAGCGCTCATCTGGGCCACCGCCGAAGCGCAGCGGCGGGACCCCGACGCCGAAGTCCTCTCGCTGCACGCCGACTGGGCGGTGGGTGACCCGGCAGCATTCCGGAAGACCGCGGATCTCGCCCTCACAACCGCGCGGCGGTACAGCCGGCTGGTAACGGTGGGTGTCGTTCCTTCACGGCCGGAGACGGGCTACGGATACATCGTACCCGGCCCTGACCTGGGCGACGGCGCCAGAATGGTGGCGCGCTTTTCCGAGAAGCCCGATGCCGCCACCGCGCTCGACCTCATGGCAGCAGGCGCCCTGTGGAATAGCGGTCTCTTTGCCTGGACGGCGGAACGGCTGCTGCAGGAAGCCGAGGCTCACACTCCCGAAGTGGCTCCGCACTTGTCCCTGCTCAGGACCGGCAACGTGGAGCAATTCTTTATGGCGGTGACGCCGATCTCGATCGATGTTGGACTCCTGGAGCGCAGCTCTTCGGTTGCGGTTGTCAGTGGCGCCTTTGCCTGGGATGACATCGGGACCTGGCAGGCGCTCACCAGGGTGCGACCCAAGGACCCGAACGGAAATGTGCTGGTCGGCCGCGCGTTCACGCACAACTCAGAGGACTGCATTGTGTGGACGGAGCGGGATACCGTGGTGCTGAGCGGGGTTCAGGATCTCATTGTGGTTCAGGCTAACGGCCGCATCCTGGTTATGCCGGCGGATCAGGCGGCCTCCATCAAGACTCTGCTCGACGCCCTGCCACCTTCCATACGCGAGGTTGAGGCTTGACGGCTCTCTACCTGCTCGAGCCGGACTCTCCGGGTGCTGAGTGGGCGCCTTACGCGGGCGTGCGTCCGATTGCCGAGCTGCGCGCAGGCGTCTGGCGTATTCGAGAGCGCTGGGAAGCAGCTGCAGGGGAGGACGCGACCGCTCTGGTCGGTAAGCACGCCGCGGGGTTCGTCGAGGGGGATGAGCCAGCTATGCACCCGGCCACCGACATTGTCGGTCCGGCTCTGGTAGCAGCCTCGTGGTTTGCGCCTACTGGAGTTCCCCTGAACCCGGCACCAGGTACCCGCCGCCTGGTGCACAACGGAGAGTCGGTTGGCTGGCTTCTCCGCAAGGGAGAGCGCTGGGAGGGTCCGCATGAGGACGGCCCAGCGATCACGATCGAGGGGGTGGTTCTCCACGGCACCTACGATCTGCTGACTGCGCTGGAGGCGTTGCTCATTGCCGACTGCGCCGACTTCCTGGTGGCTCCGCACCCTGGTGTGCCGGAAGGGAGTGTCGTCATCGGTGACCACACTCAAGTCATCTCGCTGGGCGCCCGGGTGGAACCGGGCGTGGTGTTCGATCTCCGGCAGGGAGCCGTGGTAATGGATCAGGGTTCGGAGGTACGCAGTGGCACCCGTCTGGAGGGCCCAGTCTACATCGGACCGGGCACCCGGGTCCTCGGCGGGTTCATCCGCGGCTCGGTATTTGGGCCCGACTGCCGGGTCCATGGCGAAGTCTCCACCAGTGTTTTTCTCGGGTACGCCAACAAGAGCCATGACGGCTTCGTGGGACACAGCGTCGTGGGCCACTGGGTCAATCTCGGTGCCGGCACAACCACGTCCAATCTCAAGAACACTTACGGTCCGGTGCGCCTCGAGGTGGACGGACATCGGATCGAAACCGGTCGGCTCAACCTCGGTAGCCTAATCGGAGACCATGCCAAGACGGCGATCGGTACCCTGCTGGCCACAGGAACGGTGATTTCCGCGGGCGCCAATGTATTTGGCCCCGTTGCGCCACCGAAGTACGTCCCTCCATTCGCGTGGGGATGCTCTGGGAGTGAGCGAATGTCGGAAGACGGATTTCTCAAGGTCGCGGAGAGGGTGATGGGCCGCCGTAATGTGGAGTTTTCCCCTGGCCGACGAGAGTCGCTCCAGCGGACCTATCAGCGGACCATGCGATGATCACGTTGTACGTACTGGGATCCGGCTCGCGAGGAAACTGCTGTGCACTGGAGTCTGACGGCGCGGCCCTCCTGATTGACGCCGGCTTCAGCGCCCGGGAAATCGAGCGCCGCGCGGAGGCGGCCGGCTTCGAGCTCGGACACGTGGTGGGGATCGCGCTCACCCACGAGCATGGGGATCACGCCCGCGGTGCGCCGCGTCTGGCGCGGCAGCTGAACGTGCCGGTACTCACCGCGCCCGGCACCTGGAACCGACTGGCCCCGGTCATGGAGGAAGCGGCCCATCGGCCGCTGGGCATCTGCACCAGGGTGGAGATGGGACCCTTCACTATCGAAGCCTGCACCACCAGCCACGATGCCGCCGAGCCGCTGGCCATCGTGGTGCGCGACGCCCGCGGGGTAAGCCTCGGAATCGCGTACGATCTTGGCCGCCCCACCAGCGCGCTCCGATACCTGCTCCGTGATCTGACTGGAATTGTGCTGGAAGCAAATCACGACGAGGTGCAGCTTCGGACGAGCGACTACCCTCCGGTAGTGCAGCGCCGCATTGCCGGCTCCACTGGTCATCTGTCGAACCGGGCCGCCGCCCAGCTCCTGGCCGAGTTGTGCCATCCTGGACTGGCCGCGGTTGTGCTTGCGCATCTCAGTGATGCCTGCAACACGGCAGCCGAAGCCCGTGCGGCCGTCACCCGAGCCCTCCGCCGAACCGGTTTCAAGGGCGTGCTCCACGTCGCCGATCAGGATCAGCCGTTGCGGCCCATCCTGATCTCTCCCCGTCAGGCAGTCCAGCTCGCTCTAGCGCTGTAACTCACTGCCGAGTTCGGTTCAGGAGACGACGGGCAACCGGATTGTTTCCGAGGTACTCTCCCCGCACTGCCAGGAAGCGTGATCCACCGCGTAGCCGGTGCGAGGGAGCAGCTCGGCTGCGCCCAGTGCTATGCCGTAGAGCACTACGGTCAGCGCGATAACGTGGGCCAGACCAACTCGATGTTTCCAGGAAGAACTAGCAGCCCACAAGCCGCTGAGAACTACTATGACAAGCGCACTGAGATAACCAAGCAGCGGCAATCCACAGGCTCGGGAGTATGGCCAGCTAGCCATCATGATACCCAGCGATAATCCCAGCACTACTCGCCCCCAGACGGCGACCCACGCCGCCCCTGACGAAATGCCGGAACCCCGAACCGGGGTCGCTACCGTGGCCGGCGCTCCCACGGATGGGAAGCGAGGCATCGCGCGCGGCGGAGCGGCCGCTTCCTGAAGCCCGGGCAGCTGGGCCAGGAGACGGTCAACCACACCCGCCATCGGGTCTGGTGGTATGGGGGACACGGGTTTTTTCACAGTGCTCCACGGTACAAGGGAGAGGCACGGATAAGCTGCTCTGAGACACGCTGGGCATTTGTCATACCGGTCGAGGTCCTTGGTTAAGTCGTTCCGTTGGCATCCTACCCCAGCCGGTCGCTGCCAGAACCTGCATTCGATACCAACGGGTGCAGTAGTGCCGGACCCGAACGCAAAACGCCCCGGCAGGAACTGCCGGGGCGTTTTCTGTTCTCGTCGGCGAATGCCGACTCGAACGTAGGCGATCGTCAAAGAGCTGCGGGGCCGCTTTCGCGGCCCCGCAAACTCTTGCCGATCTTAGTACATCCCACCCATGCCACCGCCCGGAGGCGCAGCCGGAGCAGGCTTGTCTTCCTTCTTCTCCACCACCACGCACTCCGTAGTAAGGAGAAGTCCCGCGATCGACGCGGCGTTCTGGAGCGCGGTACGGGTGACCTTGGTGGGATCGATGACACCCGCCCGAACCAGATCCTCGTACGAATCCGTGGCGGCGTTGTAGCCGAAGTTCTTCTCCTTCGACTCTTTGACCCGGCCAACCACGATGGAGCCCTCGGCGCCCGCGTTCTGGGCGATCATCCGGATCGGCTCTTCCAGCGCGCGCCGCACGATCTCGACACCGATCTTCTCATCGTCGGTGCCCTTGATCTTGTCCAAGCCGAGCTGCGCCCGGATCAGCGCGACCCCACCGCCCGGCACGATGCCCTCTTCGACGGCAGCCCGAGTGGCATGGAGCGCATCTTCGACCCGCGCCTTCTTCTCCTTCATCTCGGTCTCGGTTGCCGCTCCGACATTGATCACGGCCACACCGCCGGAAAGCTTGGCCAACCGCTCCTGCAGCTTCTCCCGGTCGTAGTCGCTGGTGCTCTTCTCTACCGCGGCCTTGATCTCGTTGATACGGCCCTGGATGTCGTTCTCCTTGCCCTTGCCGTCCACGACCGTGGTGTTGTCCTTGTCGACCACGACACGCTTGGCCCGACCGAGATCGTTGAGCGTGGCGTTCTCCAACTTGAAGCCCAGCTCCTCGGAAATGACCTGGCCGCCGGTGAGCACCGCGATGTCGCGGAGCATCTCCTTACGGCGATCGCCGAAGCCGGGAGCCTTCACGGCAGAGACCTTGAGGGTGCCACGCAGTTTGTTGACCACGAGCGTAGCGAGTGCCTCGCCCTCGACGTCTTCCGCGATGATGAGCAGCGGCCGCCCACTCTGGGCCACCTTCTCGAGCACCGGGAGCAGCTCCTTCATCGCCGAAATCTTCTTGTCATGGATCAGGATGTAGGGGTCATCCAGCACCGCCTCCATCTTCTCCGGGTCGGTGACGAAGTAGGGGGACAGGTAGCCGCGATCGAACTGCATGCCGTCGACAGTTTCGAGCGTGGTCTCCAGACCCTTGGCTTCCTCGACAGTGATGACACCGTCCTTGCCAACCTTCTCCATGGCCTCGGCAATCAGGTTGCCGATCTCCTTGTCGTTATTCGCGGAGATGGTGCCGACCTGGGCAATCTCTTTCTTGCCTGCAGACGGAACTGAAAGCGCCTTCAGCTGCTCGACCACGGCCTCGACCGCGCGGTCGATGCCCCGCTTCAACTCCATGGGATTGGCGCCGGCGGTGACGTTCTTCAGGCCCTCACGGAAAATCGCCTGGGCCAGTACGGTGGCCGTGGTGGTGCCGTCACCGGCGAGATCTGACGTCTTGGTGGCCACTTCCTTCACCATCTGAGCACCCATGTTCTCGATCGGGTCGCTCAGCTCCACTTCCTTGGCCACAGTCACGCCGTCCTTGGTCACGGTCGGCGATCCGAACTTCTTGTCGATCACCACATTCCGGCCCTTGGGCCCAAGGGTGACCTTGACCGCCTCGGCGAGTTGGTCCACGCCTCTCTTAAGCTTGGACCGAGCATCGGTATCGAATTGAAGCTCTTTTGCTGCCATGTCTGATCTCCTGAAAGATGTCGG
>DASPKB010000116.1:0-3554 GCA_035628315.1 Gemmatimonadales bacterium
CGATCCTCCGTTCACTGTCCACCAGGAATGCTTCACGTACCTGTAACTCGCCGTTCGACAGCAGCCGCTTACCCCCGGCGATGACCTCCACCAGGTCCAGACTCTCCGGGTCCAGAATCAGGAGATCTCCATCCTTCCCAACTTTCAGGCTGCCCTTGGACCGCAGTTGCAGAACTCTTGCGGTGTTCGCAGTCAAGAGCGGCAGCACCTGTTCCAGCTCGAACCCATGCTCCACGACGGCACTCTGAAATTGCTGAAACAGGGTTCCCGGACTGCTCTCAGAGGCGTCTGACGAAACGGTGAGCCGGTCCACTGGGCCGTCATGCTCCAGATAGAATGTGAGCCACTTGCTCAGGTCGCGTTCGACCACATCGAAGTCCAGGAACACTCCCTGCTTTGCCAGGTCGATGGCCTCGAGCAGCAGCTCTTCGTTGCGCTGGACGTGGGTGGCATAGAGCCAGTCGGGGGAGATCTGGAAGCGGCTCCGGTCGGTGATTTCCCGGAGACACTGGAGCTTCCGCTCGCCTTCACCCACGTGGAAATGGGTGATGCCCGCCTTGCCGCTCAGCATGCCGCCGACATACGCATCGTTCACCACCCGGGCAAGCTCCCGGGGATCGGGCTCGGTCGACCGCTCGTCCGAAATCGCCACCTCACCGCAGCCGATCACCTCGGCAATGAACATGATGTCGTTCCGAACGGAACCGCTGAGAGTGGTGGGCGGGATGTTATAGCCGCCGGTCCACATCCGGCCGGTGATGCCCTCCTCGCACAACCCCTTCACCTTGGCGAGCAGTCCGGGCAGGGTCTTCATCGTGGTATCGACGCCGAGGCAGCCGACGACCGTGGTCACGCCGGCGCGCACGATCTCGCCCAGGGTGATCTCGGGCGACTGGGTGGAGAACCCGTCCTCGCCGCTACCGCCCAGCAGGTGCTCGTGGGGGTCGATCAGCCCGGGGGTCACCAGACACCCCTCGGCGTCGATGACATCCACCTCGATGCCGAGCGACTCCACGGTTTCCTGGTCGATATTGCCTATCCGGCCGATTTTCCCATCAACCAGCAGGATGGATTGGCGTCCCTGCGTGGCGGGGGCGAAGAGGTCACCATTTTTGATCAGCGTCAGCATGTCACCATTCAAATCAGTCTGAACCGGAAGCATCGCCCGTCGAACCGGCTAAGTCTGTGACAGCACGCACAGGTGCGCGCTCGTGCCTGGGGGGACGGGGGTGTGTATCTTAGGCGGGCGAAAGCCTCAGTATTTCGCGCACTGAGAAAGGACCGTCGTGGCGGCCACTCGGGGATACATCATTCCAGTGGGAGGAGCCGAGGAAAAGATCGGGGACGTCGCCATCCTCCGGCGATTCGCCGAGCTGTGCGGGGGCGGTAACTGCAGCATTGCCATCATCCCGACCGCCTCCATGCTGAGCGAGACCGGCAGCCGCTACGAGGAGATCTTCCGCGGTCTCGGCGTGAAGGAGGCCCACTCCATCCCGATCGTCAATCGATCGGACTGCAATCGCAAGGAGTGGCTCGAGCTGCTGAACGGGGTTGACGGGATTTTTCTTACCGGCGGGAACCAGCTCCGGCTCAGCACGATGATCGGCGGCACCGAGGTGGCCAAGGCGCTCCGCCGACGGAACGCGGAGGGGGCGCACATCGCGGGCACGTCGGCCGGCGCCGCCTTCCTCTGCGAACACATGATCGCTTTCGGCAAGGAGGGGGCGTCACCCCGGGCGCGGATCGTGACCCTCGCGCCGGGCCTGGGTCTCACCAACCGGGTGATCATCGACCAGCACTTCCGCCAGCGGGACCGGCTGGGCCGGCTGCTGACCGCGCTGGCCTACAACCCGTTCGCTATCGGGATCGGACTGGATGAGAACACCGGAGCGTTCATCGCACCCGACGACACGCTCGAGGTAGTGGGCGGCGGCGCGCTCACGATCGTGGACCCGTCGGGCCTGGAGTTCTCCTCGATGGCGCGGGTGCGCAAGAACGACGTGGTGTGCCTGATCGGGGTAAAGTTGCACATCCTGGATCACGGCTCGACCTTCAACTTGCATACGCGCGAGGCGGCGGCTGCGCCGGTTATTGCGAAGAGGGTGTGACGGAAGCGCTCAGGCCACGGGGTCCCAGATCCAGGGGCAGGTGCTGACGCGAGCTTCGGACATCCCCGTCCCCTCCTGCAATTAACCCGCGCACCAGACCTTGGGTGAGTGCGGGGTGGTGCGCCTGCAGCGCGCGTCAGCGCGAAAGGCGCACCACCGCTCCCGCACAAACGCAGTACGAAGCAATCCGCCAGACAAAGCAGGGAGCAATAATGCGGATCCTGGATAAAGCAGTATTCGTCGGACCCAGTCTGTACGCCCACTTCCCCGTCATCAGGTTGGACATCGATCTCGGCCCGCTGGAAGACTGGCCCTCGGGGAAGCTGGGACCGCAGTTCACCGATCCGCTGCTCGCCGCGCTGCCGGGGCTCAAGGCGCACGGGTGCTCCTACGGGAAGCCGGGCGGGTTCGTACGCCGGCTGACCGAAGGCGAGGGAACCTGGATGGGCCACATCCTGGAGCACATGGCGCTCGAGCTGCAGAACGTGGCGGGAGAGACCGTCACCTTCGGGAAGACCCGCTCGCAGGGACCCCGCGGCCACTACTACGTGGTCTACCAGTACGAGCAGGAGGAAGTCGGACTCGAGGCGGGACGGCTCGCCCTGACGCTGCTCCATTCCCTGCTTCCCGCCGAGCTTCGCCCGGAAGGCTCGGTGCCGGTCGGGTTCGACTTCGCCGCCGAACGGGACGAGTTCATCCGCTTTGCCCAGCGTCGCGCGCTGGGTCCGAGCACCATGGCGTTGGTGCGGGCCGCGGAAGAGCGGCGGATCCCCTGGATCCGGCTCAACGAGCAGAACCTGATCCAGTTCGGCCACGGCCGGTACCAGCAGCGGATCCAGGCCACCGTCACCAGCCGCACGTCGCACATCGCGGTCGAGCTGGCCTCCGACAAGGAAGAGACCAACCGGATCCTGGGTAACCTGGGCCTGCCCGTCCCCAAGCAGCGGCTGGTGCAGGATTCCGACTCCGCCGTGGCCGCCGCGGAGAAGATCGGCTACCCGGTGGTGGTCAAGCCGTACAACGCGAATCACGGACGCGGCATCTCGATACACCTGTCTACTGCGGAGCAGGTGCGGGTCGCGTTCGACGTCGCCCGGGAGCACAGCCGGAGCGTCATCGTGGAGAGCTTCATCACCGGCGAGGACCATCGGATGCTGGTGATCAACGGCCAGCTGACCGCGGTGGCCAAGCGGGTGCCGGGCCATGTCGTGGGCGACGGCAAGCACAGCATCGAACAGCTGGTGGATTTGGTGAACCAGGACCCCCGCCGAGGGGTGGGACATGAGAAGGTTCTCACCCGTCTGGTGTTCGATCATCAGGCCGATACGCTGCTGGCGCGGAAGGGCTACACCCGGGAGACCGTGCCGGCGGACGGCGAGCGGGTCTATCTCCGCTCCACTGGAAACCTCTCCACCGGCGGCACCGCGACCGACATGACCGACGTGG
>DASPKB010000117.1:0-3932 GCA_035628315.1 Gemmatimonadales bacterium
AATCGTCGACTCCTGCTTCGCCACCCCACGCACAGTAGCAACCAGATTTGGAATCAGGTCATTCCGACGCTGCAGCTGAGTTTGCACCTGGCCCTGAGCCTGATTGACCCGTTCGTCCATCGTTTGAATGGTGTTGTAGCCGCAGCCGGTAACAAGAACAACCGCTGCAAGGAGCGGCAGACGAACTCTTAGGGGGCGCTTCATCAATGGTCTCCGAGCTGAAGTTGGTCGACGTACCCTGCTGTCTGCTCCACCGCATGCATGTAGTTCTCGAAATCCGCCGCTTGGCAACGCCACTCGCGGTCGGCGCGATGCCGCACAACATGCAACACATGCTCGGCTTCGAAGCCGACCAGCGCGGCGGCGTCCTTTATCAGCTCCGTTGATTCCGCCGACACCGGTTTCCGGGCCACGGTGAGTACGCCACGGAGCAACACCAGAATGGTCGCAGCGCTCTGCAGCCCGAGGCCTCCGAGCGCCGCGGGGTCAGGGGCAAAGGTGGAGTAGCCCTGGCGCAGGCGTAAGAGCTTGCCGCGGAATTCCCGCTCCAGCGCCTTCCGGAGGTCACCCAGATCAACTTGCACACCGTCGAGCGGATCGCCACCCCGCAGGATTCGGTAGGAGAGACGCATGTCGGCGATTTCGATCGGGAAAGCATCACTGGCTCGGTTCCACTCCGCCCGGCTGAGGATCAGCGGTGGCTCCGGCAGAGACTTGCGCCATCCGGTGAACGCCCGACTCAGCGACTTCAGGATCGTTGGCGTGAGCTGCTCCAGCACCAGCATGAGATTGATGTCTGACCGCCCGGGGATGAAGTCGCCCCGCGCAGCCGATCCGTAGAGCACGGCGCTGTACCCCGAGCCGAGGACCTTGTCCGTTTCCTCGAGAAAAGGGTCCACTACTTTGGAGACTGTAGCCCGCATCAGAATCTGCCTCCGGCGCCGCCGCCGCTGAATCCGCCACCACCGCCGAATCCTCCGAAGCCCCCTCCGCCTCCGAAACCGCCACCTCCACCCCAGCCTCCCCCGATCCAGGGGCCACCCCAGAATATGCCGCCCCTCCGGCGCCTGCGCCTGCCGCCTCCGGACGCCATGAGTACAAAAAAGAAAAGCAGGAGAATAGGCAACAGATTGCCGATAGTCGGACTGCCCTGCTCCGAATCCACCGGCGGCTGATAAGCTGTGAGGGCGGAATCGCTGGCTCCATAGCCGCGGGCGATCAAACTCGAGAGTGCGCGGACGCCGAGCAGCAGACCATCTCCGTACTGCTCTTCGGCGAGATGAGGGCGCATGAGGTCCCGGATCTGCCCTGCGGCAGCATCCGTCACGATGCCCTCCAGTCCCTGCCCTACTTCCAGGCGGATGTGTCCGGAGTTCGGATCACCCTCGCGGCGGGGCACCAGCAGAATGACCAAACCTGCATTCCGGCGAGGATCTCCGATCTCCGCCTTGGCCCCGACTCTCCATTTCCGCCCAATCGCCAGCGCCACTTCGGCGGCATCATTGGTTCCGATCGACGGAAGCGTTACCACCGCGATTTCAGCGCCGGTGACGCCACGCAGCCGCTCGATCAGGTTCGCCATTGCCGCTGCGCTGCCGGGATCCACCACCCGAGCATAGTCGTTCACATACCCGGCAGGCTGCGCCGGTACCAGGCTGTCTACCCGGGCACTCTGCGCCTGTCCGGCGACGGGGAAAGACACCAGCGCGCACAGCGCACTCAGTTGAAGCGCTCTCAGGAGGGGGATAGCTTTGGTTCGTGTCCCGCTCAATCGGTCTCCTGCAGCAGGTGTGGAGTCCCCCGAAGATTCATCCTACTCTGGTGCGAAAAGCTGCTCGCGCAGCGGTCATTCTGGCGGCGCTCAGCGGCTGCGGTAGCGAACGCACCGTCGCCGTACGAGTGTCGGTGCCCGATGCGGATTCGCTGGAGACGCCAGCATCCGGAGTGGGCGTCATCGCGCTGCCCTACGATCGCGACAGCGTCCTTGCGAGCCTGAACGCCCGAGCCCGGACTCCCCGCCCCAATACCGCTGCGCTCGACAGCCTGTTCGCCCGGTTCCGCGGGCCGTTCACCAGATACACTCGGGTATCCTATGCCGCTTCGAGGCTCCGTGATTCGCTGAGCACCTTGCGAAAAGCTCAGGATGCGCTTCCACCGGATTCACCAGAACACAGGTCCTTTTCGGTCCGGCTTCGCCGCCTCTCCGATTCACTCTCAACCACCGAGCGTGCGGCTGAGCGGGCTCGAGCCGAGCTGGACCGAGCGCGCCGGGAGTTTATCCGCCGGAGCGACAGCCTGCGTGCCCGGGTTCGGCAGTGGGAAGATAGCACCTATCGAGGATGGGACAGCATCGTGCAGAGCCTTACGAGCGGCAGAGGACTCGAGGCCGCCACCGACACTACGGGAGATAGTGGCTGGGCCGAATTCAGGTTAGGTCGCGGCAGCTGGTGGCTGTATGCCCGAGCCTGGGATACCAGCGACCCCAATGCCGAGTGGTATTGGAATGTTCCCGTCACCGACGATACAGTGCTTCTGTCCAGTCGCACCGGCGAGCGGCGGCCTCGATACTAAAGGAGCTTGGATGACACGGATGGCAGGTTTCCTCGCCTTGGCTCTGGCATTGACAAGCGCGGCATCGGCTCAGGCCCAAAGCGGGGCGGCGCCCCTGGAAATGCGCAGCAAGGGATCAGCCAAGGCGCCGGTTACGGTATACGAGATGTCCGACTTTCAGTGCCCCTACTGCCGCCAGTTTGCGCTCGAAACATTCCCCCAGCTGGAACGGGATTACGTCAAGACCGGGAAGGTTCGCTGGGTTTTCATCAACTACCCGCTGACCAGCATCCACGCCCATGCGTCCGCTGCCGCGGAGCTGGCGTTATGTGCGGGCAAGCAGCAGGCATTCTGGCGGGTTCACGACCTGTTGTTCGAGCATCAGGAAAGCTGGGCTCCACTCAAGGAGGCCGGACCTTTCTTTGTCTCACTGGCTGATTCCGCCCGCTTATCCAAGCCGGCGCTGCTCAGCTGCCTGCAGTCACCGGAGACCCGAAACAGCGTGCGGGCTGACGCTGAAGGAGCCGCCCGTTCCGGGGCCAAGAGCACACCAACGTTCTACATAGAGGGAGGCCTGCTGGAAGGAGCTCAACCGCTTACGGTCTTCAAGCAAGTGCTTGATTCGGTGCATGCCGAGAAGACGGGTAAAAGACGGTAGGGGAGTAAGTCGGTAAATCCGTAGGTCGATAGGCGCATCAAACGATTAATCTGAGGGCTATCAACACGTCGTATAGTGCGTGGGTCCAGGCAGTAATGCCGAAGCCCCTGAGCACGTATAGCCCGCTGAAGAGGACTCCGGCGACAGTTCGATAGGTGAATGATTCAAGAGCCAAAGGCTCGCCGTAGGGTCCCACGTAGTGAAACGCGGCGAACACGAGAGCCGAAGTCGCGACGGCAAAGACGGCTACGCGCGCTCCGCGCCACCGAAAGAGTTTTACAGCAAGCAGCGTCAGACCTGATACCAGGAGCACCCGGAACAGCAGCTCCTCATAAAGGCCGGCGCCGAGCGAGATCATGAGCTGGACCGGCAAGCTGAAGCCGGCCAGGAGCCCGAACGGAACTCCTCCTGCAACGATCGTGGCGAATGGAAGAAGCAGGCCGGTCAGGGTCGCGGCCAACAGGCCGAAGATTAGAGCGTAGAGCACGCTTTCGGCCAGCATGAACCCGAAGAACCGGAGCTGGACGCGCCCTGATCGTCTGATATCCCGCCCTACGAGCACCGCCCCACCGCCAACCAGAAGAGCGCCAAACACGGCGAGGCCGGTGCGTCCCCCCAGGGCCAGAAACAAGCTCTTGAGCAGCACATCCCCACCGTTGCGCACACTGGTGACGTCGAGCTGTGAAAGCGTAAAGGCGAGCGTCTCGTATGCCACCAGCAGGGG
>DASPKB010000118.1:0-7560 GCA_035628315.1 Gemmatimonadales bacterium
CGCCCTGTGATCTGGCAGCGAGAGAAAGCATCTCCAAGCTCTCTGAAAGACGGCCCTCATGCTCCAAGAAGTAGGCGTATGCGGTGAGACTCTTCCAGAGACTGGGAGCAGGGACTCCGTCCCGTGAAATAGCCAAAACGACGCCGCTCAGATGGGCAGTTTCGGGGGAGTCTGCCGGGAGCTCGCCGACGTGCCGCCGGACGGCCTCGAGCTGCCAGGAGAAACCCTCCGCACCATCGGTGTCAAAGCGCAGGGTAAGCAGCTTGTCCACCAGACGCGCCACGAGGTAGGCGCCCATGGCAAGGCGAGCCGAGCTATCCTGCTCCTGCTCGCGCTGAAGCCGGGCCCGCTCGAGAAAGGGCTCGTGCGACAGGATCTCTGACGACGACCCGACCTCACCGAACAGCCGCTGAGGTGTATACAAGGCGCGTCCTTCCATGGTCCTGAGCGTGTAGGGGTACAGCTAGTATCGCGGCCCGGAGCAACCCACACAAGGGCCAAGCCTTGCATGCGGTTGCGGTCGCCCTTTGCCGCTCGGCCTCGCACAAAAAAGGTGCCGTTGCCGACCCCTTCTGGCGCTACTCACACTCCATGAAACAAGGCTTTACCCTGCCGGAGGTCATGCTGGTTCTTGCAGTGTCAGCCATCCTGCTGGGGATCGGCGTTACCAATCTGGTACGTGCCATGGACCGGCTCAGTGTGGATGCCGCCGCCGGCCAGCTCGTAGCCGCTCATCAGCGCGCCCGCATGATGGCGATCGCGCGGGCCCAGGTGCTCACGCTGCTGGTCGACGCAGACTCTCTTCGCATTGCTGCTCCGCCCAGCGCACCGCCACTCTGGTCGGCCTCAGGCCCCTCCCGGTCCGGCGTCTCTCTCGAGGGACCGGCCCGGCGTTTCACCTTCTCGCCCGAGGGCTTCACCCTTGGGCTTTCCAACGCCTCGCTTCATCTGCAGCGAGGCTCGACCCGCCGCACCATCGTAATCTCCCGGCTGGGTCGCGTGCGCGTCACTCATTAGAAACGCCGGAGTGCTGAAGAGCGACGGCGCTTCAGTAACCGGCGGGCCCGGAGGCCGGAATGGATCCGGGCCACTGCGCCTGGGACGCTGCCGACGAGTCCAACCGAAATACCAGATCGGCATGCACCTCGATGTCCTCGTACATCCTTAGCATGCCGAGCAGCTTGCTGAGGCCGCCAATGCGGTAGTCCTTGAGATTAAGCGGGAAATTGCTCCGCACTCGAACTTCCGTTCCGGTGAACTGCAGCGTGCCGGGCAGCTCCACTCGCCGGCTTACACCATGGATCCGGAGCTGACCCTGGAAAACGACCGGTATGCTGTCGTCGGGGCCGGAACGGCGAATTACCTGCTGCAGCTCAAAGCGAAGCGTCGGATACTTATCCGACTCCATGGACTTGTTCAAATCCCGATCGCGCCTTCCGTTTCCCGTCTTGAGCGACCGCACCGGGGCCTCTACCCATCCGCGCACGCTGCCAAGATCCGGCCCGCCGCTTACCATTCCAGTAACGGTGTTCGTCGTGCCGGTGAAGTCGCCGGCGGTAGCATGGCCATCGAAGCTCAATGTGCCAGAAACGACTCGTCCACTCGAAATGGGGAGTTGCTGCGCTGCTACGGTGAGGGCCACCGTGCAGCAGACCGCGGCCGAGAGCACCAGTTCGGAGAGAAGACGAAACCGGAGCTTCGGACTCAGGGGAACCTCAGCGCCCGCCGAGGCCATACTTTCGAACTTTGTTGAGCAGCGTCGAGCGCGAAATTCCGAGGATGAGCGCGGCCTTGCGCTTGTTGCCGGCGGTGTGGCGCAACACCAGTGACAGATGCCGTCGCTCGGCTGCATCCAGCGAGTCGGGCTCGCCCTCCTCGCCTGGACTGAAAACCTCTCGCAGCTTTGCGAGGTCTAGTTCCGGCAGCGCCAGGTCGAGCACGACGACATCAGTGCCGGTCTCGAGCTGCTCCAGTGCGGCGCCGGCATCGGCTACTGCAACAGGGCGGTGCGTCGCACCGAGCAGTCCCGCCAGTTCATCGCGGCGCGTGGAGTCGGCCGACACCACGAGTATGTGCAGTGGAGTCATGTCTCAACGTTAGCCTTCACCCATAAAAACGGAACGGCCGTCTAGTCGTGGCTAGACGGCCGTCCCCCGCATTGACTACCCAAGGTCGTGGCATTGCTGCCGCCGTTCTTCTTTCACCTGCCACCGGTTGGCTGATTCGCCGCTCGGGAGGGCGCGGTGAAGCCTTGGCTTCGATCCCCAGGCCGGATGGCCATCCCACCTGGTTCGTCTATGGGAGCGCTGCGAGTCGGATCGGGTCGCGGACCGACCGTTCGCACTGCACCCCGAGGCGCTAGATCGGGGCGGGTGAAGCACGCGACTGGCTTCACCTGTTTGAGCCGGTGTGATCACCAGGATCACTGAGAGCCTGAGCCCTTGGTTGCGTCGGCGCTCTCCCCTGATATGCCGCTCAAACCCGCTTGCGAGCCGCCTCTGTGACTCGAAGTCCCAGTACGTACTTGTAAGCGCGTGGCCAGTAAAATAGGCACCGGCGACATACTCGCAAGTGCCTTTCTTTCTTCGGGTTACGCCGCTGTCAGGTGCATTGATGTGGATAGCTAACTACCACCTGAGGCTAACCCTAGACCGCTCGTCCACACAATGTGGGAATGTGAATCCACACGGGTTGCCCGTTCACCCAGCTGTTGTCGGGGGGTTGGCTCCTACCGGAATGAACCGAATTCCCATTGCTCTGAGGAAGTTCTGCATGGCCTGATCATACCGGCGGAGCCGGGACAGGACCCGACCCGCGCGATCGTTTCCGTACCCTCTAACGGTCTCGGCCTGGTCAGGCTGACTCATGGCCGAAAAGTCCTTTTCGCAACCGGCCAGTGCCCGGCTGAGCGTGTCAAGCGCGACCACCAGATCTTCCTGTCCCATGCGCCGGTTGGTGGTGGCCGGCTTGGCCTTCAGGACTGCAGTGCGCGCTACTGGGATGGTCCGTATCGATCGGGCGCAGGCGTCGCGCATGACCCGGGCTCGCGAGAGCAGCGACGGCCCCGAGGCCGCACGGTAGTCGCGCTGCAGACGAGCGGCAGCGGCATCGACCGTGATCAGCGAGTCCCGCAGCACCAGGAGTGCATCTCGAAGGGAGGCCCGGGCGGAATCCAGTGGGGCCTCGGGCTGTACCACGATTTGAGCGCTGAGCGGCTGTGCGCCCAGAAATCCTACGAACCAGATCCAGCGTCTCACGATTCCATCCCTACTTCGATGTAGCGGTAAGTGGGCTCACCCTCAGGCGAGGAGAACAGGCAACCCGCCGAACCCGCGGCAAACCATCCCGCCACCAGCGGGCGGGGGAGATCCAGTTCCTGAATGATGGGTCCCAGCCACCTTCTCAGGTGGCGAATCTCGGGAGCTCGCCTGCCGAGGAGCGCGAGGAGAGCTCCGGCGCCGGCAGTGGCCCGGAGAAAGTGCGCCAATCCATGGGCTCGCTGACTGAATTCGACCGCCTTGACTCCCGGTTCATCGAACAGGATGGCCCCCTCGAATACATCCATGGGCGGTGCATCCAGTCGCGGCCCGAGATAAACGTACCGGCGTCCGTCCTGCACCTTTCGCTCGATCACCGCCGCGGCGGTTTCGCTGGTGAGTCGGGCAGCATGCAGCAGGTCGTCATCCTGGAGAATGCCAACGGCGCCGGTCCACTCAAGGGCCGCGAGCGCGGTCTCCACCGGGCATCCCAGTGCGTCGTCGAACGCGAGCAGCCGCGGAGCTTCCCCGGCACGAAGCACGAAGTGCGACAAACCCTCGGCCCGATCGGTAAAGGTGCGGACAGAGAGTGTTTGCGGCGTAGCCATGAACTGAATATACGGGTTTAAGCGGGTAAGCGAGTGCTCACAGACCTACCTGCTTACGGTCCCTTTAGGGTACCAGCTCCGACTTGGATTCCACCTTGACGATCCAGAGACCGGAGTTGATGTCCGGGACGTAGACCAGACCGTTTCGATAAATGGCGCCCCAGGCATTGGGGGCATTCGGGACCACGCCACTGGCGTCACCGGTGACCACGTGGGCCATCTCGCGGCCCTGCCGCAGGAGATCTCCCCGAAGCTCACCCGAGATGTCGAGCACCCGGAGACCACCCTGGTAATCGCCGAGATACAGGGTATCGCCCGCCACCCACACGTTGTGCGTGCCGCCATCCTTGGGCTCGTAGTACGCCACTTCCTTCGGTCGTTCGAGGTTGGATACGTCGATTACGTGCAGGCGGCCGTACGCCCGCCCCAGGTTCAGCACCCCGCCGCCCTCGGTGGCCCGCGGAGTGGCCGAGAAGACCTCGTCGCCCACAAACACGTACTTGCCCGCGCGCCACGCTGTGTGGGTGCCCCGGATGAATCCCGGACCTCCAACTGCCTCGACATCTCGGTACAGAGCATTGAGGTCGTACTTGTACTGGGACACCAGGCGGGGATTCTCCGGGCTGCCTCCCTTGATGCCTTTTCCGACGTCGAGAATGATCAGCCCCTGGTTCCAGTAACTCAGATAAGCCAGACCGTCTTTCACGTCCACGTCATGGAGAAAGTTTCCGGCTTCGTCGGGGCGAGTCTGCCAGCGGGCTACCTGCTTGGGACGGTAAGGGTCCCGGATGTCGATCACTCGGAGCGAGCCGGTGGCATCGTCAGTCAGATAGACGTAGCCGCGGTAGATGAACGTACTGTGCACCCCGCCGGTCACGGTTTCGGTGAACTCGGCGATCGGTTTTGGATGGGCCGGGTCCTCGAAGGAGAGGATGACGATGCCGTTCTTCCGGGTCGAGGCGCCTTCCCGGGTGAGGACGCCGTACTTCCCATCTTCGGTAGTCATCACATCATTGATCGTGCGGGCATCCACCACTACGGAATCGGTAATGACCGGCGTTCCCGGCTTGCTCACGTCGATGGCGTAGATCCGATCTCCGATGGTGCTGAGATATCCGTTGCGACCATTGGGGTGCAGCCAGAACTCAGCCGACCGGAGCTTTATCGGGAGCCGGCCAACCAGGGTGGTGGGCCGGCGGGCGTCGCGGGCCCGAACCTCGACCACTGATTCCGCGGTTCTGCCCCCGAAGCTGGCCGTTACGCGATAGGTGCCCGGCACGTCCGCCACGAACCAGCCATCGGGCTCGATCTGCGCGTTGCCTGGGCTGATAGCCCACTCCGGCTGGATGTCGGGGACGGTCCTTCCCTGTTTGTCGGTGGCTCTAAAGGTGAATCGAATGGCGTCGCCGGTTCTCGCATTAGGCGAGACTGGCTCGACCTGTACCGTAGCCACAGGATTTGCGACCACCTCAACAGCAAACGACCGTCGCAGCTGGCCGGTCCGCGCGGTTATCGTGGCACGTCCCGGCCGGCCGGCCGTCATCCGCCCAGTCGAGCTCACCGCGACGACGCCCGGCGCATCCGAGGTCCACAGCACCTGATCGTAGCGGCGGTCGTTGTTCGCGGCGTAGGGAGTGGCTTCAACCGTCAACGACTGCCCGGCGTACATCCGCGAGATCGTGCGGTCGAGCTCCAGGCGGGTGGCTGGCCCCGGCAGTACCGTCACCCGCGCAAAGCCGGTCGCGGGCGAGCCCCCGGCCCGCGTGCTCACCAGAGCGCTGACTGTCAGGGTTCCAGTAGAGCCCCCGGTCACCAGTCCGCTGGAGTCCACCTTCCCCTCGAAGTGACCGCCGGACTGAAACCACCGCACCACCAGGTCCTTTACCGGACGGCCGCCGGAATCGGTGGCGGTGACACCGAGCCGCACGGTGTCACCGACCTGGACGGCGACTTCGGCCGGCTGAATCGCCACTTTGGCGATCGGAGAGGACGGAGCGGCAGGCTGCTGCTGCAGGGCGGCAAGGAGTGTCAGCGCGACCAGCATGGGACCCTCGGATTAGAACGGCGAGCGAATGAGCAAAATGGGACCGCTGAATGTACACCCTGCCGCGAGGGCGTGGAATCGCTAAGTTAGGCGCAAGGACGGAAAACCCATGCGCGTCGAGTGGACGTCATACAACTCGCCGATTGGCGTGTTGACCGTGGTCGAGTGTGAGTCCGGACCACTGGTGGTCGAGTATCCCAACCGGGCGGTTACGATCAAATGGGCGGTTCGCCTGCGGGCGGCCGTCCCCGAGCTGCACATTTCCCAGGGCAGCTGCCGAATCACCACCGAGTTGCTGGACGAGTACTTTGCGGGCTCCCCCCGAGCCTTCCCCTATCCCGACTACCTGAAGCGCTGGTTCGACTCGTCGCCGGCCCAGATCGCCGTGTACAAGGCGCTGCGGAAAATTCCGCTGGGCGAAACCAGGTCCTACGATGACGTGGCTAGAGTTACCCGGCTGCACCCGCGCCAGATCGGTTGGCTGGTGGCGGCCAATCACCTGGCCATTCTCATTCCCTGCCACCGGGTTGTCGGCAAGGATGGAAGCCTGGTGGGCTACGGCGGCGGGCTCGCCCGCAAGCGCTGGCTGCTGGATCACGAGCTCCGCACGGCCGGCGTAGTACTGAGGTAGTCTCGCAGTCGGAGCCGGGAGATGCTTCGGGAGCCAGTGGTCCAGGTGCAGATTCTTGCACACACGTCCAACTTCGGACTCTCCAACCCGGGACTCGGACCCGTTGACAAAAGCGTTCCCAAGCATGACCTTATGGCATGCTTTGCGTGGTCCCTCCCTTCCATTCTTGAGTTAGGACGGCCGCCGGACACCAAGTCCGGTCGGCTTTTTTTATGGGGTTTTCTTAACCCGGCCACACCGGCCGGGGGTTTTCCCCCGGAGCCTTAGGGCTCCCTTTCAAGAGGTTGCAGCAATGGCGAAGGGTACGGTAAAGTGGTTCAATGATGCGAAGGGGTTCGGCTTTATCGCGCAGGATGGTGGTAAGGATGTATTCGTCCACCACACGGCAATCATCGCCGATGGTTTCCGCTCGCTCTCCGAAGGAGACAACGTGGAGTTCGAGGTGGTCGAAGGCCCCAAGGGCCTCCAGGCCTCGAACGTCCGTAAGGTCTGACGCCCCAGCGCTCTTCCCGACCAGTCGCTAATCCGTAGTCCCCACCCCCGCCGAACTCCCGGCGGGGGCTTCCGGCATCTCCAGTTCCCGTCAAACCGACCGATACTCCTCCTGACTCGCACGAGGGTTTTTCAGTCCGCATGCTCACAGCGGTCCGGGTTGCGCTGCTCTCAGGTCTCATCCTCATGCCGGCCGGTGATCACGCCGGAGCCTCACAAGCTCCGCGCGACACGTCGCGCCTTCACTTCTTTGGCTTTCGCGCCGGCGCGAGGCTGGACGAGTTGAACCAGCGGCTGCGGCTGGAGGGCAGCAGTCCGCTTCGCTGCAGGCGGTCCAGGCGGGACGGCCGGGTTTCGGAGTGTCGCGGCGTGCTTCGCCGGTCCGAGGAGGACCCGCGGGTGGAACTCTGGGTCTCGGCGATCGACAGCGTTGCCGGGATCATGACTCTATCGGGTACCCTCGATCCGGAACAGCTCGAGTATTGGCGCGGGACCCTGCAGAAGCAGTATGGCCGGGTCAGCCTGAAG
>DASPKB010000119.1:0-8755 GCA_035628315.1 Gemmatimonadales bacterium
CGAGCAATCGGATGCGTACTGGTGGATACCACCTGCGGGTCAGTGCTCAATGTCTGGAAGCGGGTCGAGGGCTACGCGCGCGACGGCTACACGGCCATCATCCACGGCAAACATTACCACGAAGAAACCAAGGCCACGGCAAGCCAGGTGATGAAGTATCCGGATGGGCGATATCTGGTGGTGCTCAACATGGCGGAAGCTCACATGATCTGCGACTTCATCGAGCGGGGTGGGGACATTCAGGCGCTGCAGCAGCGGTTCGCGAAGGCGGTCTCTCCAGGCTTCGATTTCAACCGAGATCTTACCCGCGTAGGTCTGGCCAACCAGACCACCATGCTCTCAGGTGAGTCGCTTGCGATCGCGGAGGAGATCAGGAAGAGTATCGTGCGTCGCTATGGCGCCGATGCTCTGAACCAGCACTTTCGCTCGTTCGACACCATCTGTTCGGCTACCCAGGAGCGTCAGGACGCGGTGCTGGCGCTGCTTCAGGAGCCGCTCGATCTCATGGTTGTGGTTGGTGGCTACAACTCGAGTAACACCTGCCACCTGGCGGCGCTGGTACACCAGCACGGCGTACCCACCTACCACATCGAGGATGCCGATTCTATCGAGGTCTCTACCGGCACCATCCGCTATCAGCCGATCGGAACCAAGACCGAAACAACCAGCAGCGACTGGATCGGGAAGGCCAAAATCGTCGGCATAACCGCCGGCGCCTCAACTCCAAACAACAAAGTCGGTGAAACCGTCGCCCGGATCAGCGCGGTGGCGGGAGTGGATGCCCAGCTCACAGAGGCGTTAATCGCCTAGATGTCTCTCGTGGATCTCAGCCACACCATTGAGCACGGGATGATCACCTATCCCGGGCTGCCTGGGCCCATTATCTGCGATTACCTCAGCCGGGAAGCCTCACGTAGCCACTACGCACGTGGAGTGGAGTTCCAGATCGGCAAGATCGAGATGGTAGCGAACACCGGTACCTATCTCGATTCCCCCTTTCATCGATATTCCACCGGAAAGGACCTTTCCCAGCTTTCGCTGGAACAGCTCGCCAACCTCGAGGCTGTTGCTGTCCGAGTGCGGCAACCCCAACGTGCCATCGGACCCGAGGTGTTCAAGGGGGTGCAGGTCGCGGGTAAAGCCGTGCTGGTGCAGACCGGATGGTCGGTTCATTGGCAGACCGAGCGGTACCTGTCGGGCCACCCCTACCTTACCGAGGGCAGCGCCAGGTTCCTGAAGCAGCAGGGTGCGGCTCTGGTGGGCATCGATTCACTGAACATCGATGATACAGACGATGGTCGGCGACCGGTCCATTCAACACTACTGGGCGCAGAGATCCCAATCGTCGAGCATCTCTGCAACCTGGACAGTCTACCGAACCGGAGATTTCGATTCTTTGCCGTGCCCGCGAAGGTTGCGGCATTCGGAACCTGGCCGGTCCGCGCTTTCGCCGATGTCCTTTCGGCAGACTAGAGTCTCCGGATTTCCGGCAGTGGCGCTTCGCTCCGACGAAGTAGAAGTGGTTGCGGTTCCCAGCCTCGGCATGAAACTCACCAACCTAAGGCGGCTGAACGGCCGGGAATGGCTCTGGAGGAGCGACCAGATCCCACTGAAGCCGCCGGAACCCGGCACTTCCTACGTAGACACCGCGGACAGCGGCGGCTGGGACGAATGTTTTCCGACGGTCGGACCCTGTCCGGTCCCGGGGGCTCCATCGGATGCTCCCTACCTTCAGGATCACGGTGAGCTGTGGAGTGCGTCGTGGAGCAGCTCGGTGTACGACCACGCGGAGGGAACAACCCTGGCGGGCTCCACTCGAGGTGAGGTATTCCCTTACGAGTTTCACCGGCAGATAACCCTCGTACCCGCCGAACCGAGAGTCAGGTTCCGCTATCAAGTCCGGAATACCGGCACTGCTCCCTTTCCCTGGATCTGGTCCTCTCACCCGCTTCTCAATGTCCAACCCGGATCGGAGCTGAGTCTTCCGGGAGTGACCCAGGTCAAAATCAGTGCGGTGCACGGCCGGGATGACTTGAGTGAGAACGACGTTGTAAGCTGGCCCGGTGCAATTGGAGGTACGGCCGACCGCTTCACCTTTCCTGAAGGTGGTGGCTGGGCAATGAAGATCTTCGGCGATCTCGGGCCAGAGGCACGTATGATCCTCACTGACCCCCGCAAGGGCGAGCGGCTGGAATTCACGGTCCGTCCGAATGAGGTGCCTCAGGTCGGCGTGTGGATCAACTGCCGTGGCTGGGCCCCGCCAGGGCGGACGCCGTATTACAACCTGGCGCTCGAGCCTTGCATCGGAGCGCCGGACCGGCTGGACCTTGCCGTTCGCGAGTGGCATACGGCGCAGACTCTCCAGCCCGGGGAAGAGCGAACCTGGAGTGTTGATGTCCTGCTGCCCTAACCCCCCAGCAACTCTGCCACCGCTGCAATCGTGAGCGGAGCACTGCCTTCAGTCCGGTTATTGACGAGCAGATAGGCCGGAATCCTCGCATTAACCGCGGTTTGTACCAGACGAACCAGGTCTCTCCGCAATTTGTGGTTGGGCTCCCGTATCCGATCGTATGGGGCGAAGGCGTCCACTGCTTCGTCGTAGGTTCGACCCGGTCGCAGGAGGGCCCGCGCGAGAATGAAGGGCCCGGTGATCGACCCCGGGAGATCGAGCTGATGGCCCATGGGCGGCATCCGGGTCCAGGAGCTGAAGACATGGGCTACACCGTGCTCTCGTAGCACGGCGAAGTACATGGGGGTCAGGAAGTCGTCATTGCGGACCTCCACTGCGTACTGCGCATCCCGCGGGAGCTCGGAGAAGAACTCGTCCAGCCGGGTCGCGAAACTCTCGGCATCGATTCCGCTGTACTTGGCGATGGTCTGAAACTCGAAGACGAAGGGTCCGGTGTTCGCGGCGAAATGTCGGCGGTAAGGTCGGTAAATCTCTTCGATGAACAGGTCGGGGTTGAGGAAGTCAGGATTGCGCGCACCGGCACGGTCAGGGTCCTGCGCCTTGGTGAAAGTATGAACGGTTATCTGGCTCCATACTTTGCTCACGCAGGGAAAACCGGGTGGAAGATGCTCGGCGTAGCTTCGGAGGACCGACTCGGTGGGCGGTCCGTAGTAACTTGAATCAATGCCGACGGTACCGAAGAGCGGGAACGCTGCGTATTCGCGCAGCATCTTTGCCGCCGCTCCCTTGGGACCGTAATCCTCGTGGTAAACGAGCCCCCGCCATCCCGGGTAGTTCCAGGTCGAAGTGCCGAAACGAACCAAATCCGGGATATTGGAGCGGAGCCGTTCGAGCGCGGCGCGATCTAAGGATGCTACGGCTGGCTGGGCCACATCAGGGGTCCGGTATCACCTTGTAAACGCTGCCGGCCGCGCTGATCACATAGAGCTCACCGGCCGCATCTTCGCCGAAGCTGGTCACTTGCCCACCCGGCCTGAGTGTCGGCCAATCCGTCAGCTCGATGGCCGAGCCGCCAGAGTACCGAAAGCTCCGAACCCACCCCTGACAATAGTCTCCATAGAAGTACAAGCCCTGCAACGCAGGGATCGCGGAGCCCCGATAGACATAGCCTCCGGTGATCGAGCAGCCCTGATCGTGCTCGTATTCAAATGTCGGCAGAACCAGATTCGTCTGGTCACACTCGTTGCCGCTCAGGCAATGGGACCCTTCCATAATGTTCCATCCATAGTTCGCGCCGCGACCTGCTCCAGTATTGGCCGGGGCGACGTCGACCTCCTCGGTTCGGTTCTGGCCAACATCGGCGATGTACAGGTCACCAGTGGCCCGGTCGAAGCTGAAGCGCCAAGGATTGCGGAGGCCATAGCTCCAAATTTCCGGCAACGCTCCCGCCTGGCCTACGAACGGATTGTCTGGAGGGACGCTGTAGGGCGATGTGGTACTGATATCGAAGCGCAGAATGGAACCGAGGGGCTCTGCCAGGTTCTGGCCCCGACCTTCCGGATCGTTACCGGCACCGCCGTCACCCAAGCCCAGGTACAGATAACCATCGGGTCCGAACAGCACCTGACCGCCGTTGTGGTTGGCATAGGGCTGGTCGGCCGCAAAGATGATCTGTTCGGTGCCGGCGTCCGCGACGTCGGGGTCGGCTGAGACCTGGAATGAAGAGACGCGGGTATCTCCGGCGAGATCGGTGTAGTGAACCACAAACCGGCCATTCGTGGCGTAGTTGGGATCGAACGCCAGTCCCAGGAGACCCTGCTCACCGCCGGCGACCAGTCGATCGCTGATGTTGAGAAAAGGAGCGGGAAGGAGTGCGCCATCTTTGACGATGCGGATGGCTCCAGTTTGTTCCACAATGAAAAGTCGGCTTAAATCTCCGGACGGGGCGGTAAGATATAGAGGCGAACTGAGGCCTGACGCGACCTCCTGTAGACGAGCTCCGCGGCCCTGTCCTGATGAGCCTTCGGAGTCGGAGCCGCAAGCGGTGACATATGCAACCCAACTCAGCCAGAGTCCAATGCCGGCGAGTCGGCTAGGCTTTCGCGCTGGACGAGCGCACATAAGTCCCTTTCGGTAGACGAGTGCAATGAAAGCAGCAACATGGCGGCCATTGACCTGGGCCGTTCTTCTAGGAGGCTGCACGCCTCTAGGTCTCTGGCTGTATGAAGACCCGGTGGTAACCGTGGCCCGCATCACCGTACAATCTGCCCGGTCGAGTGCAGATACGGCACCCGTCATCGTGGCTCTCGCTCTGCAGAACTCGAATGACTATCCGCTCGAAGCAGAGCAGGTGGAGCTGTCGTTACGCCTCGACGGAATTCCGATCGGCCGGCTGAAGCGTAACAGCGCGGTATCGCTCGCCACGGATACTGTTTCAACTGTTGCGTTACCGGTGCCGGTAGATCGCGGAACCACCGCAGAGCACCTTCGCAAAATCGGCTCTGGCACTCACACCTTTGCGGTTCGTGGGCGGGCGACCTTTCAGACGCCTATCGGCAAGCGTAACGTCCGGTTTGCGCAGGAGGGATCCCTGGTTTTCGGAGTGCGTCCGAGCGGATCAACGAACTGACTTCGTCCGGGCCCGGTTCAGGCGCTCCAGGTGGGTCACGCTGAGCGTCACGGCTCCGAACTCTTCCTCTACCTTGCCCCTAAAGATGAAGGGTCCCTCGTCGAACAGAACGTGACCTCGCTCACGATAGATGCCGGGGAACAAAACGGTCTCGATCAGGCCGTCGCCATCGTCGAAAGTGGCAAACTCCATCGGTTCGTTGCTTGTGGCGTACACCGGCTTGGCTGCGGTGAGCATTCCTGCCGCGAGCACG
Source organism: Gemmatimonadales bacterium (assembly GCA_035628315.1). Taxonomy (GTDB): domain Bacteria; phylum Gemmatimonadota; class Gemmatimonadetes; order Gemmatimonadales; family GWC2-71-9; genus CAVVWJ01. Next base: position 5,293 of record DASPKB010000119.1, read on the forward strand.
TGCCGGCCCACCTGCTGGTGCAGCTCGGTACTGGGGCAGATTCGGAACTGTCGTAGCTGTTCCCGGTGCAGGTGCATCGGATGTGCGTCGGTAATGAAGCCCAGAGTCTCGTATTCCTCTCGCCGCCTCCGCTCGGCGGAATATTCCTTGAGGACAGGAATAGCGGGCGGGAGATGATCGAACCAGTCAGCGGGGAATGGCGGGGTCTTTTCCTTCCCCGCCTCCCCGCTTCCCCGCTTACCATCCGAATCCACCAGCCACAGCATCATTGGCCGGGTCCACTCCCCGGCGATCGAGTCGAGTGCGCCGACCTTGATCAGGAGACGCAGGTCCGATGGTGCGATCGCGGTGCGCGCCCGGAGATCGAAGATGCTGGTGAACGGACGGCTGCTCCGGGCAGCGAACACGCGGTGCACGGCGTCGGCAGACAACCCCTTGATGAACTGCAGACCGATCCGGATCTCCCGGCCTTTCCCGACGCAACGGAAGTCGCTGGCATTTATGTCGGGAGGCAGTACGGACAATCCCATCCGCATGGCCTCCGCTACATAGGCAAAGGGCTGGTAATACCCACCACCGTTGGACAGCACCGCTGCCATGAACTCGGCCGGGAAATGAGCCCGGAGGGCACAGGAATGCTGTGCGATCTGGATGTAGGAGCAGGAGTGTCCCTTGCAGAAGCTATAGCCGGCAAAGGACATGATCATTTCCCAGACACGCTTTGCCGCCTCAGGGTCCCGACCCAGCCGCATTGCTCCTGAAAAGAACTCGCTCGCGTAGGCTCCCAGATGCTTGGTAGGGCGTTTCTTCGATAGGGCTTTTCGCAGCCCATCGCCGATGGCAGGTGACATCCCTGAAAAGGTGGTGCAAACGTTCACTACGTCTTCCTGGTACACCATGATGCCGAACGAGTCGGCCAGGGTATCGCGCAGTGATGGATCGAGTGCTTCGTACGGAGCACTGTTCCGCAGCCGCTCCAGGTACAGCCGGATGTACTGGTTGGAGGCAGGCCGGATCATGCTGGTGTTAAGCACCAGGAGCTCGAACGTATCGGCCTGGCTCTTGGCACAGAGGAGTCGGGACGCGGGCGACTCGGTATAGAACACACCCATGGTCTGGCCGGTGCGAAAGAGCGCCTTGGCGGCTTCGTCGTCGCCTGCGGTCGACGAGGTGTAGTCGATCCGGTAATCGGTGTTGCCGTGGACCGCTTCGATGGCATCGCGGATGACCGCCAGGGAGCGATTGCCCAGCAAGTCGATCTTGACCAGCCCCGCGTCTTCGGTGCCGTCCTTCTCGAACTGAATGACGGGTACGGGCAGCTCGGGGCTGCAGGCCAGGGTCTTGGCGGCGCGCTCCACCGGGACGTAGTCGGTAAGCGGAGTTGGGGTGATGACCACCCCGCCGGCATGCACCGAGAGATGGCGAGGAATGCCGACCAGTCCTTCGGCAAGCCGGGCAAATTCCTGCCAGTGCGCCGCCAGATTCAACCCGCCGTAATTGGGGTGGGTTGCGATCAGATCGGGCAGCCGGCGCTCACCATCCTCGAAGAAGGGAATGCGCCGGGTAACCTCCCGAATTTCACCGCCCGGTCTTCCGTGCACCTTGGCCACTTCCCGAAGCGCCCCGCGCGGCTGAAAGCAGTTGTGATTGGCCACCATGGCCGAGTGGAGCTGAGGGTAGCGCCGGAAGACATACTCCAACACCTGATCGCGCTCGTCCCAGGGAAAATCGAGATCGATATCAGGAGGATCCCGCCGATCCAGGTTCAGGAAACGTTCGAATACGAGCTTGGATCGGATCGGATCTACATGGGTGATTCCCAGGCAATAGCTCACCACCGAATTCGCCACTGACCCCCGCCCGCAGTGCGTTGGTCCGTGATGGACGATGTCGCGAACAACCAGGAAGTAGTCGGCAAATCCCTTCTGCGCGATGATGCCGAGCTCCAGGTCCAGCCGCTCCTGCAGCTCGGGTGTGATGATGGGATAGCGCCAGCGGGCGCCCTCCAGCGTGAGCTGCCGGAGCTGATCGAAGGCACCCGCCGTATCGGCCACGCGGGGCGGCACGGTGCGATTTCCTATCGGAATGACATAGCCGCACCGCTCGGCGATGGCCTCGGCCGCCCGCAGTGCCTCCGGACAATCGGGGAAGTGGCGGGACAGCTCGGAGACGGGACAGAGCCAGGCCCGCTGCGGCCATACCTCGGCGGTAGGAAGCGATGAGAGTGTGGTGTTGAGCGCGATCGCTCGAAGCAGACGATGCCGGCTCCATTCGGCGGCGTGCGCCGCAACTACGCCGTTAGTGGCGACGGCAGGGAGGCCCAGCCGGCGGGCGGCAGCCAGCACCGCATGGCGCCGCCTCCCCGGACGAAGCTCGGCATATAGATCGCGAGGGCCGCTGAGCCGGACCATCTGCTCCAGGAAACCGATGTCCTGAGAGAACAGGATCAGCCCCTCGCGGTCACTCGCGAGGTGGGAAAGCAGGGAAGCAGTGGGATATTTGACGTCCTCACTTCCTTGCCAGTGTAGCCCGGTGATCGCCCGGCATAATGCTCCCCAGCCGCGCTCGTCCGTGGCCAGGGCGACAACTTCCTGCCCTTCGGCAACCAGATGAGCACCCAGGATCGGCCGAATGCCAACAGCAGCGCAGGCCTGGGTGAACTCGACGGCACCGTATACCCCGTTGGTATCGGTACAGGCCAGCGCACGGAATCCCCTCTCCGCGGCGGCCCGCGCAAGCGACTCCGGGCTGGAGACGCCTATTCCAAAGGAGAAGTGGGAGTGAACGTGTAGCTGGGTAAACACGCAAGGCGCCTACGGTTTCTCTGTCCGGCTAACGCTGCCCAAAAACTCATCCAGCATCTCGTTCACGACATCGGGCCGCTCCAGCTGAATCCAATGTCCGGTGCCCTGCACGATCCGGTGGGGAAATCCCTGGCCCAGGCGATGGAGACTGAATGCTTCGTCGTTATGCGGAGTCACGACGGACAGCATGGGCCCGTGATATTGGTCCAGCATGGGATGGGGATTGAATTGCATCACCGCATGAAATGTTCGAACCACGGTCTCTCGCGGCGTGGCCCGAAGATCATTTCTGAGACGATTTCGAATCGAGCTGTTTGGCCCGGCGATCTGATCCCAGTATGCCTCAATTGTTCCGGTGTAATCCGATTCGAGATTGCTCAGGAAGCTTCGCACCTCCTCCGACGGATACTGCGTGCCGTCACCCACCGGATCCAGCAGCAGGAGCCCGGCAACTCGATCCGGGTGCAGGCCAGCGTAGGTCAGAGCCACTCCACCTCCCAGGCTGTGACCCACCAGCACGAAGCGGGGTATGTGGAGATCAGCGACAACCGCCTGAACATCGGCCGCCATCCCGGCGAACGAGTAATTCCCATCCCGGGGCGGCTCGGAGCGGCCGTGACCCCGTAGGTCCATGGCGATGGCGCGGTGAGTTCGCCGTA
>DASPKB010000120.1:0-9213 GCA_035628315.1 Gemmatimonadales bacterium
CAGGGCTCCAGCCGGATTGGCTGGTCTGCCTGAACCGCCCGGAGGAGCTGCGTGGCCAGAAACGCTGCGCCGGGATAGGTGGCCGGATCGCTTAGATCGTGATGATGCTCCTCCAGCGGGTTCCGCCCCGCGCCGATCGGCCGGGCTAGAAGCTCATCGACCAGCCCGGAGAGAGATTGATGCGACCGTGCCATTCCCCGCAGATTTTCCAGGTGATACACGAGCCGCCATACCCGCCGTGCGTCGGCATCGCCGCGGGATCGTGAGGCCGCGAATGTGCGCAGGTTGGTTGCCAGGTCCTTGTCCTTAACGAAGCTCTTCCTGACTTCCTGGCGCAGCGGACCTGGAAGGGCGTGCTCGGCAAGGACGCCGAGACGAACCGGATCCTCTGGGGCCCGTATCACCTGAAGCGACGCGAGCACCCACCCTACGATCTTATCGTCGGTCAGTGCGTGTCCCTGAGCTAGACGGCAGGGAATTCCGGCGCACACCAGCCGCTCCTCGAGATGCCGGCCGACCCGATGGGAGCGGTACAGCAGAGCATAGTCGCCCCAGCCCAGGCCAGTTTCCACGCGGTCCCTGCGCAGGTCCTCTATGAGCCAGGCCGCCTCCGCGTCTTCGGTGTCGAACGCCTGAACTGCCACCTCGTGGGGAGACTCCCTAGTCGCCTCGATCTCCTTTTCGAAGAGTCGGGGGTTGCAGGCGATCAGCCGCTTGGCCGTGGCGAAGATCTGGGCGGAGCAGCGGCAGTTCCGGTCCAGCACGATAGGCTGGCCTAGGCCGAAGTCCTCCCGGAACTGATGAATGATCCGAGGGTCCGAGCCCGCCCAGGAAAAGATCGACTGCTCATCGTCGCCTACCCCAAACACATTCCGGTGGCCTTCAGCGAGGCGGCGTATGATGCCGTACTGGACCGGGCTGAGATCCTGGAATTCGTCGACCAGCAGATAATCCCACCTCGCGCGCAGCTCGGCCGCGGCGGCGGGGTCGCTCCTAAGCAGGCGCTCGGTCAACACCACCAGGTCATCGAAGTCGGCGAGGTTGCGGGACCGGAGCCTCTCCTCATAGCGAGCAAGCAGCTCGCTTCCCCGCTCGCTCAGCGGGCGACCCTGAAGCCGGTAGAGGCTGAAGCAGGACAGGACCTCCGCCCGTCTCCGCTCCGGAACTCGCAAGCGCTTGAGCACGCCGAACTGGTACTCCTCATCGGCGATGCCGAAGCCCGGACGCAGACCGGCACGGACCGGGTAGTCCCGCAGGATCTTGAAACAGAGCGCGTGCAAAGTACCGCGGGTGACATCTTCGGTTGTCCGCCCCCGAGCCTCCCACAAGCGGGTGGCGATCTCCTCGGCCGCCTTATTGGTGAAAGTGACGGCGAGAACCCTTCTCGGGGTAAGGCCGAAACGGCTGATGAGATGCTGAACTCGGCATATGAGGCAGTAGGTCTTGCCCGCCCCGGGGCCGGCAACCACCAGCACCGGCCCTAGAGGAGCTTCGATAGCTCTCTTCTGCTGGAGGGTAGGCTCGAAGCTCACAGTTGAGCTCCAGCCCCGACCAGCGCCCGAGCCCACTCATCGATCGCGTCCGCCAGCTGATCAGCCATTCGATCTACGCTCCCACCGGCGCGCCTGGGCACCGCGAAGGAGTGGTCGGCGCCCTCGAGAACCCGGAGAGTAGCTCGCGCACCGAGCCGCTGACAGACGTCGGTGATCAGGTCAAGCCGGGCAAACGTGTCCCTGGTTCCCTGGAGGAACAGCATCGGAACTTTTACCTGCTGAAGATGGTCAGCCCGGCTGGTTGCGGGCTGCCCTGGAGGGTGGAGCGGGAATCCGAGGAAGGCCAGGCCCAGCACCCGCTCCAGCGGCGCGGCTGCGGCCGCCGAGGATGTCATGCGACCGCCCAGTGACTTGCCGCCGGCGATAACAGGCAGCTCGGGAAACAGGTCGCCTGCGTGTGTCACCGCTCCGCGCACGGTGGCCTCCAGCAGCGGTTGTGCGTCGGGCCGCTTCCGCCCCGCCTCCATGTAAGGGAAGTGATAGCGCAATGTAGCGATGCCGCGAGCAGCGAGCGCAGCCGAAGTCTGTTCCAGGAAGCGTTGCCTCATCCCCGCTCCCGCGCCGTGCGCCAGAACGTAGAGCAGCCAGGCTTCGCGGGGCCGGAGCAGGAATGCGGCGACATCACCAGCCGAGTCGCTGATGTGCAGACGGTGATCAGTGCCTTCAGTCACGACTGGGCCCGCTTGGCTACGTGTTCCAGGGCCGCCGTGATGTCGGGCTTGAGCTTCAGCACGTCTCGCAAGGGATCTCGCTTCAGCAGCCGCATGCGCTCAGCGACGTTCGCGATGGTGTACTTCCGAATATCGAGGTCGGGTGTGACTTCGTTCCAGCGCAGCGGCGTGCTCACCGGCGCCCCCGGAAGTGGCCGCACGCTGAAAGGCGCCACGATGAGCCGCCCCGAGCCGTTCTGCAGATAGTCGACGTAGACTTTACCATCGCGCCGAGATACCTGCCGCGCCAGTGTAGCAATTGCGGGCAGCTCGCCGACGATGATTCGGGCCAGCAACTCCCCGAGGCTCCTCGCCTGATCGTGCCGGCACTGGCATCCCAGAGGAATCAGAACATGAAGCCCGGAGGAGCCGCTGGTCTTGACCAAGCTAGGCAGGCCTATCTCATCACACAGCGCGTGTGCGGCGTTGGCAACGGCAACCACATCGCTAAAGGGCGCACCCTTGGGATCCAGATCCAGCACACACCAGTCCGGGTGGCCCAGGTTGGTGGTGCGGCTGCTCCAGACATGCAGCGGAATAGTTCCCAGATTCACCAGGTACAGCAGGGACTGTGCATCGTCGCAGATGAAGTAATCGATCTCCCGTTCGGCCTGCTCGCTCCACATCCGCTCGGTGCGGATCCATTCGGGCACAAATTCGGGCGCATCCATCTGGTAGAACGACTTTCCCGCAATTCCGTCGGGATAGCGGGTGAGCACGACAGGCCGGTCTCTAAGGTAGGGCAGAAGCCAGGGTGCGATGCCACGATAGTACTCGATCAGATCGCCCTTGGTATAACCGTCCTCGGGCCAGAACACCTTCTTCAGGTTGCTGAACTGAGTTCCTCGAGCTTTGGCTTCTGGCTTGCTCAGAGTTTCCCGCTTCGGTCCGCTCTGACTCACTTTCCCGCCTTCCCGCTTCCCCGCCTCCCAGCTTCCAAGACACTCCTCCGGCTGTTTGTCCTGCCGGAACCGGATGAACACCGGCTGGCGCAGCAGTCCTTCCTCCGTCCACTCGGTGTACTCGACTTCGCAGACCAGGCGGGGGGCCACCCACATGGCTACACCGTCGTGCGGCACGGGACCGGTGCAGGCCGCCTCGGCTACACGCAGCGCCTCCAGCTCTTTTCTGATGGCCAGCAGCTGTTTATCGCTGAAACCGCTTCCCGCCCTGCCGCTGAAGACCAGGCGGCCATTGCGATAACTCCCCAGCAGAAGAGCGCCGATGCCACTTCGGCCCCCCTTGGGCGAGGTGAACCCTACCACGACAAAGTCCTCTGTGCGGCGGGTTCGGATCTTGAGCCAGACTGGTGTTCTGCCGGGCTTGTATGCCGAATCGGCTCGCTTTGCGACAATGCCCTCCAGCTTCAGCTGTTGAACGTGCTGATAGAGAGTGTCGCCGTCCTCCTCGAAATGGTCGAGGTACCGAATCACCCCAGTTGATGGTAGCAGCTTTCGGAGCAGCGCCTTGCGCTGGCCCAAAGCTAGCGGGCGAAGATCATAATTCTCGAACGCCAGCAGGTCGAAGGCGTAGTAGGTGACCGGGTTTTCCACCGCCGCATGCCGAATGTCGAGCGGACGTCTCAGCTGAGCCCTCTGTTGCAACCGTTGGAAGCTGGGGCGGCCGGCGGAATCCACCGCCACGAGCTCACCGTCGAGCAGCAACCGTTCGTAAGGCAGCGCCTTGAGGGCCTGCACGACTTCGGGAAAACACGCGGTCAGCTCGTTGCCGTTTCGGGAGAGCAGGCACGGTGCGCCTGCACGGGCGGCCAAGGCACGGTATCCATCCAGCTTGAGCTCGAACAGCCAGCCTGCTGCCGAGAAAGGCTGGTCGCGCTGCTCCGCCAGCATTACCCGAACAGATTGAGGCTCCACCTCGCGCGCCGGCGCAGCAAGCCGAACCAGCTCGTTCCGGATATCATCTGCCGCAGTCCGCCCCGCCTTGAGATCCTCAACGGTCAACCCGGACAAAACCGACTCATCGGGCAAGCTCCCGTCGGCCGCTGCATAGCTATCACGTTCCTTGATCAGCAACCACTCGTTCGCACTCTTCTTGAGCTTCACCAGCGTCCAGAGGCCGTGGAGCTTGTGGCCCTGCAGCTCGAAGAGCAGCTTGCCCGAGGCGAGACCTTCCTCGGTATCGCCGGTCGGAATCCACCGTCCGCGATCCCAGACGATGACCGCGCCAGCGCCATAGTTTCCCTCCGGAATAAGCCCCTCGAAGTCACCGTACTCGAGCGGATGATCTTCGACCAGCACCGCCAGCCGCTTGTCTCTCGGATCGTAGGAAGGGCCTTTGGGAACCGCCCAGGAGCGGAGGACGCCGTCCATCTCCAGCCTGAGGTCGTAGTGCAGCCGCCGCGCCGCATGCTTGTGAACCACGAAGAGGCCTCCCGACGCTGCCGGTGCTCCGGGCGGCACTGAACCCGCGGGCTCGGGGGTGCGCTCGAGCGACCGCTTGGTCCGATACGGTGAGAGCGGATCTGTCTGGCGGGGCATGCAGGAAAGTTAAGAGACTCGCCGCCGGATGCATGAGGCGCGGCCGCGACAGGTTGGCTGCGAGCCCCACCAGCAACTAACTGCCGCGCAAATAGTTCCAGCTCGTTCAGTCAATCCTCTCCTTGCGGGCTCCTGATTTGCAGCGTATATGGGTCCCAATGCCTCCACGCTCAATTGCCAACGCCACCATCTCCTTCGGACTGGTCTCCGTACCGGTGTCGCTATACTCCGCCAGTGAGTCGTCAGCGACTGTCAGCTTCAACATGCTGCACAAAAGCTGTGGCACCCGATTAAAGCAGCAGTACATATGCCCGAAGGACGGTGGGGTTGTCGAGAAGGACGAGATCACCAAGGGTTACGAGTTCGCGAAAGGACAGTACGTCACCTTCTCGCCTGAAGAGATCAAGGCACTCGACGAGAAGGCCACGAACTCCATCGACATCGTTGAGTTCGTGCCGCTCGAATCAGTCGACCGAATGTACCTGGACAAGGTTTATTACCTGGGGCCGGACAAGGGCGGTGACCGAGCCTATCGGCTGCTGGGCGAGGCTTTGAAGGCCACCGGACGGGCGGCGGTCGGGCAATACTCAGCGCGCGGCAAGCAACACCTGGTGCTGCTGCGTCCGCTGGACGGCGTTCTGGTAATGGAACAACTCCATTATGCCGGCGAGCTCCGTCCGGCATCGGAGGTGCCTCATCCCGACACCCCAATCAAGGACGTGGAGCTGGCGCTGGCTCGGCAGTTGATCGAGCAGTCATCGAGCGAGGAGTTCCGGCCGGAGAACTACCGAGACACGGTTCGAGAGCGCGTGCTGGAGGCCATTCAGCAGAAGGTCGAGGGCCGGGAGATTACTGCCGATGTGGCTCCACCGGAAACCAAGATCATCGATCTCATGGACGCCCTGAAGGCGAGTCTGGCCAAGAAGGGGGGCGGTTCCGATGAGATGAAACCCGCCAAGCGGGCCCCTGCCAAAGTCGAAGAAACCGAAGCTGCTCCAAAGAAACGGAAAGCCGCCGGCCGCTAGAGTTTTCCGGAAGCGTCCAAAGTCCTAAATTGCAGGTCCATGGAGTCCTTCTCCACTCGTGACGTGGCCCGGCTGTTGGGCCTCAGCGAGACTCAAGTAAGATCGCAGGCTCGCGCAGGGTTCCTCACCCCGGAGCGCGGGCCGCGCAACCGCTATCGTTTTTCTTTCCAGGATCTGGTCCTTCTCCGCACTGCGCGCGAGCTGGCGCATGCCCGGGTTCCGCCCCGGCGGATCAGGCGGGCGCTGCGCGATTTGGCCCGACAACTTCCCGGTGGCCGGTCGCTGAGTGAGATCCGGATTACCGCGAACGGCCAGACAATTCTGGTCCACGAGGGAGGAGCAGCCTGGAATCCGGAGTCAGGGCAGCTGCATATCGATTTCGCCGTGCAGGAGCTTGCCGGAGACTACGCACCGGCCACACGGACGCTCATTCCGGATGTGGCGGAGAGAGAGGATTCCCGGACTGCCTGGGACTGGTTCGACCTGGGAGTAGAGCTAGAGTCCCATGATCCCGCGCAGGCATATCAAGCTTACGCTCGGGCGCTGAGTCTGGATCCGGAGTTCACAGATGCCCATGTGAATTTGGGCCGGCTTCTGCAGCTGGCCGGGCGAACCCGCGAAGCGATCGTGCATTACCGCCGGTCGCTCCAGCCGGGAAGCACCGACCCGACCGGCACCTTCAACCTGGGAACCGCCCTGGAGGAGCTAGGCCGGTGGCGTGCGGCAGTGACCGCATACCTCCGTGCCGTCGATATCGACCCCCGATTCGCCGACGCTCACTTCAACCTCGCACGACTCTACGAACAGCTGGGGCGCCAGGCCGAAGCCATTCGACATTTCCGCGCCTATAAGCGGCTGCTAGAGTAGTTGCGGGTCTCCGGTCAAAAATACTTCGCGCCTCCGTCCTGCCGGTACATGCTGTCGCGAGTTGTGACTGTGGGACTCGCGACGGGTGAGCAACTGGCGACAAACCCGCATGCACATCCACGTCGGCACGAGCGGCTGGTCCTACAAGGAGTGGAAAGGCAGCTTCTACCCGCAGAAACTTCCGGCCGGCGCGATGCTGCGCTACTACGCCGACCGGTTCTCCGCAGTCGAAGTCAACAACTCTTTCTATCGGATCCCAGTCGAAGGGATGCTCGAAGGGTGGGCTGCTCAGGTCAGGCCTGAGTTTCGCTTCATCATGAAGGCCTCCCGGCGAATCACTCACTTCCATCGATTAACCGACCGGGACGGCTCTCTGGAGTACTTCCTCCGGGCGGTTCAACCAATGGGATCGCGGCTCGGCCCGATCCTGTTCCAGTTGCCGCCGACTCTCGAGCAGGATCTGCCTCTCCTGGCAAGCTTTCTGGCAAAGCTCGGCCGTCGGCATCCGGCTGCCTTCGAGTTCCGTCACTCCTCTTGGTACCAGGACGAAGTCTATAGGCTGCTTGAATCGCACAACGCGGCTATGGTGGCCGTGGACGAAGATCCCGATGAGGGCCCAGGGGCTCCACTCGTGGTCACCAGTTCCTGGGGTTACCTGAGGCTCCGCCGTAACCGCTACCCTCTAAGCACTCTGCGGGCTTGGGCTGACCGTCTCCTCCCCCTGCCATGGGAAGAGAGCTACGTGTTTTTCAAGCACGAAGAGGGCAGCCCCACCGGCCCAGCTCCCGCACTGGAATTGAAGGCCATGCTGGGTCGAACCTCAGGTGACGAGGATCACGACGAGGCCTGAGTACCGGGGCTAACGTAGGGATTCTTCGGGCGTAGCGACACCAAAGCCAGGAGGAAAGGTTATGCCACAGAATAGAACCTGGAACGATGAGGACAACTGGTGGCGCAACAACTTCAGCTCCAGGCCCTATGCCACCGGCCGCAATTATGAGGAGTTCCGCCCGGCATACCAGTATGGCTTCGAGTCGGGCCAGCATCATCTCGGACGCGAGTGGAACGACGTCGAAACAGACTTGCGTAGCGGTTGGGAGAAGTTCGAAGGCAAGAGTGGCGCCGGCGGCACCTGGGAAAGCGTCAAAGATGCCGTCAAGGACGCATGGCACAGAATCACCGGCAAGCATGATGTCGACACGGACAAGATGGCCGAGTTCGAAGAAGACCGAGTAATGCGGGGTGGCCGCACGCTCTAAGCGGTATCCGGGGCAAACGGTAACCCGAAGTAATCGGAGGTCCGGCTCCCGAGCGGTCTGCTCTCGAGCCGGACCTTCGACTTTCGAATCGCCGGGTGTTATAGCGCTGTTTTCGTGATCTGTGACACGGCAGCCTAAGTGCTCATCGCGCTTTTTGTTGGTGCGTTCACACGGGTGGTCCAGCGAAGCTTCCCTCGATCGGTTTCCACTGCAGCATCGCGCTCAGGACCACACCGCGAAGATGAACCGTTCAGGCCCGCCGGGCGCCGGCGGCTGGTTGGGATACTGAAATGCTCAGCAAAGGAGCAAGACGATGACGATGCCAAACACCGAAGCCGCCGGCTCTCGGGTAGAGAATTCCGGCCAGCAGGGCGGAGGCAGTGCCCGGGAACAGATCCGCGGCGTCAAGGACCAGGTGGTCGATCAGGCCAAAAACACCTTCCAGCAGGCCCGCGAACGGGCCGGCTCGAGCCTGGGGGAAAGTAAGGGTCAGTTTGCCGAACAGTTCGGCACGATCGCGGACGCGCTCCGGCGTACTACTGAGCACCTCCGCTCCGAGGACCAGGAGCGGATTGCTGGTCTCACCGACACGGTAGCCCGGCAGGTGGAGCAGGTAGCTGACTATCTCCGGAACAAGGATGCCCGGGCGATGCGGCAGGATTTGGAGAACCTGGCCCGGCGACAGCCGGCACTCGTCATCGGCGGGGCCCTCGTACTGGGGCTGATTGGAGCCCGTTTCCTCAAGAGCTCGGAACGGCGGGGTTCCCGTCAGTTCGAGGGTGAGCGTTACGGCCGTGAGCGGAGCTTCGGCTACACCGGATACAACCAGCCTTACGCAGGGACCGCGGAGATAGAGGGCGGCATACCCCGCGGCGGCGGTTACGGCTATACCGGCTCTGAGGGTGGATTCGGAGGAGGCGGATATGCCGGAGCTTAGACAAGAACGCAGTATCGGGGAGCTGTTCGGTCAGCTCACCCAGGATATGACCCTCCTGGTCCGGCAGGAAATCCAGCTTGCCCGGACCGAGATGAGCGACAAGCTGTCGCGCTTTACCACGAATCTGGTCTCCGTCCTGTCAGGCGGCTTCGTCGCCTATCTCGGCGGGCTGGCGTTGGTGGCGGCGCTCATCCTCGCCATTCGCGATCTGGCCAATATCTCTCTCGCGTGGTCTGCACTGATCGTTGGCGCAGTCCTCGCCATCGTGGGCTACGTCATGCTGCAGAAGGGTGTGAAGGAGCTGAAGCGGGTGGACCTCGCCCCCCGCCGCACGGTGGAAACCCTCAAAGACGACGTCCAGTGG
>DASPKB010000121.1:0-2242 GCA_035628315.1 Gemmatimonadales bacterium
CGCACAGTGTAGCCCGAATCGCAGCACGGTACACCGATCGCGTTGGCCGGCGCCGAGTCTACCCGCTGGTGGTCAAGCACCTGCGCGGAGACACCGCCCGGGAGGCGCTGGTATACAGCCATCTTCTGGCGGCAGTACCGGCGGAGATAGCACCGCGAATGCTGGCCACCCAGCGATTGGGGTGTGATGGTATGGTGCTGTATCTGGAAGCGATTCGGCGTACGACCGCCTGGCCCTGGAAGGACATCCGTGCCATTGAGCGGGTTCTGCACCACGTCGCAAGGCTGCATGAGGTCATCCCCAGCCGCCAGAGCGCCGCCGCCCTCGATAGCTGGAACTACGAAGTTCAGCTGAGCGACATGGCGTCGCTGACTGTCGAGCGGCTCGAAAACCTTCCGCGCAATCCCGACCTCGCCCACATCCGAAGGGGAGCACGGTGGACTCGCCGCTTGGCTACAGCCCTGCCGGGCATCCGCCGCGAGCTTCTGGCATTTCCAAAGCTGGGACGGGCACCGATTCACGGAGACCTGCACACAGGGAACGTCATGATGCGGCGTCGTCACGGCCGGGACGAGACAGTCATTCTCGACTGGGGTCGAGCGCGCTTCGGTTCACCGCTCGAAGATGTCAGCTCCTGGCTGCAGTCGCTGGGTCTTTGGGATGCAGAGGCTCGGCGGCGCCACGACACCTTACTGGCCAGTTACCTCTCGTCGCGCGGAATGGATCGCAGGCTCGGCAGCGACCTCAGGGCGGCTTACTGGCTCGCCGGAGCTTCCAATGCTCTGGCAGGCGCACTGCTTTATCAGTTGACGAGGCTGACGGACGAAAAAATTACTCCAGTCCGGCGGGCGCGTGCGATCTCTTCCGCTCTCCAGTGGCTTCGGATCCTGCGGCGGGCAGATGCCATGTGGAGCTAGAATGAGGGCTCGCAGCTAATCCACCAACCCGCCATAATGCTCCCGGCCGCAATCCTGGCAGAACGTATGACTGAATTGAGCGCTCGACCGTTCAGTGATGAACGATTCGAGCTGCCGCCAGGTACCATGCTCGTCCCGGATTTTCTTGCAGAAGCCGCAGATGGGGAGCATGCCCTGGAGTACCCTGATGGCGCGCTGCTGCTGAAGGACGCGTTCGATCAACATGGAAAATCCCCCGAGGATAACGATATCTACCGCTGTATCGACGACCTCGAGGAGCCAGGATGCCGGCAGAGGCCAGTAGAGAAAGAAGGACAGCCGAAGCAGGGGCAGGACTGTTGCGACGCCGATACCGCCCACCCGCCCGTGCAGCGCCGTCGCCAGTGCCACAGGTATTACGAACAGGATGGGGAACTGAATGAAGGGTCCGGTCCCCAGGTCCACGATCAGGATGGCGAGCGATGCCACGATCCAGTGCACCGGACGAGCTTTTGCCAGAAACTCTAACGGTAACATTGTCCTTCTGTGCAAAGACTCACGCCGATGTTTGGATCGAGCTTCCTGTGATCCTAAGGTAACCCACCGTTCGCGATTCAGTGCTGCCACGCATTTACATATGTGATCGTGAGCCGAGTCACAGCCCGGGCCGAGTTCATGGAGGTACGCTCCGCGGGTGTATACGGTACGAACTCGAGAGGTAATGATGACGCGAGGGAAAGCTGCCGGGACGATACTGCTCCTGGTCTCAGGTGCAGGCGGATGCGTCTCCGAGCGCGGCGAGAAAGTCGCAAAAATCCCCGAATCGGCCACTGCCGCGGTCTCCACCCGTCCTGCAGCCGCGGTGCGGCGGGCCGCTCCTGCGTCCGCGATTGATCTCCCCGACCTCACCGTAGAGGAGCGGACGGTGGTCCGCATCGCGCAGACCGCGTCGCCATCGGTGGTGAGCATCGTGCGGCGGGAAAGCTCGGGCTCGGGCATCATCGTGCGGGAGGACGGGATCGTACTCACCAACGCGCATGTGCTGGGCGCCGCGCGCGTGGTCCAGGTGGGGCTGGCCGACGGCCGGTTGCTCCAGGGCGAGGTGCTCGGACGCGACCCCAGCGTTGACGTGGGCGTGGTCCGGGTGAACGCGAGGGACCTGCCGGCTGCGACGCTGGGCGACTCCGACCAGCTGCAGGTGGGACAGACCGCGATCGCGATCGGCAACCCGCTCGGCCTCGAGCGCACGGTCACCAGCGGGGTGGTCTCGGCAGTGAACCGGAGTCCGATCGGGTTCGGGCTCGACGCCCTGATCCAGACCGACGCGGCCATCAGTCCGGGCAACT
>DASPKB010000122.1:0-3396 GCA_035628315.1 Gemmatimonadales bacterium
GTCCGAGGCGATTACCAGGTCGTATTCGGACCACTTCGGATCGTCGGGGTCGCACTCGCGCTCGAACGTGAGCTCGACGCCGAGGTCGGTCGCGCGCTGCTGGAGGATCTCGAGCAGCCGCATCCGGCCGATGCCGATGAAGCCGTGGCCCGACGAGCGGATGCACTGGCCGCGGTAATGGACGTCGATGTCGTCCCAATGCGCGAACTCGTCGGCAATGATTTTCGCGGACAGCGGGTCGTTGTCCGTCAAATTCTCGAGCGTCTGGTCGGAAAAGACCACGCCCCAGCCGAACGTCACTCCACGCGGGTTGCGCTCGAACACGTGGACCTCGTGCGCCGGATCGCGAAGCTTCATCGAGATGGCGAAATAAAGCCCGGCCGGCCCGCCGCCGATGCAGGCGATCTTCACGGCCGGCGGACCCGCGGAAAGTCGCAAAAGTCGCACTGCACGCGCGTGAGTCGCCCGGCGCATCGCGAAGCCCGGCCGTGGTCGAAACGCAAACAGCGCATCGCCGCAGCATGACACAGGAGCGCCCCTGGAGGACAGAGGCTAAGTGCGTGCGGACTGGTGCCTGTGCGCTATCGCCCGCAGGGCATGCGAGCCCGACCTAGCGCTTTTCTTCCGGGCGACGGCTCTGTGCCCAGGTGCCCCACGAGACGGCATCGCTGAAGCCATATTCCTGTTCGAGGGCGGCTAGGATTCCGACAACGAGGTCATGAGCCTTCCAGAGTGGCTCTGCGATGGCATCCGGCAACGGAGTATCGTCCGTCAGATGAAAGCTGGCGTTCGTTTGAAACGCAAGGAGGTCCTTGGCTAGACCTTCAACGTCGAAAGGGGCCTCCACGGGCTCACCATAGGCCCAGCCGCAATGTCTGCACTGGGTGGAAAGCGGACCTAAACCGCTAATGTCTCGAATGGGTGGAAAGCGGACATGGGTGCAGTGCAGTGGCAGCTTTCGATCACCGTCAGCAGCGATGCTCCCGCTTATTCCAGTGCGGGATGAGCCTCAGGCGCCGTTTGTTCCAATAGCTGAGATCCATCGACAATCTGACAGGTGCGGCTGGGTGGGTGTAGATACCTTGGTCGCCCCTACTGCCCTCGCCTGTGTAGCACGAACGCCAGCCCCGCCGTTCCAATTCATTAACTAACGGGATGAAAGCGCTTTGGTCCCAGTCGTGCCACAAAGTGAGCTGGTCGAAGCCGCCGCCTCCGTTGCTGCCCTTGAGATCGACTGCGGCATTGAACGGACCGAAGCCGAAGATCAGCACGCCACCGCGCCGGCAACGCATTTCCGAGGTGAAGGATATGCAGCGTGTAAATCCTGCTCGATGCGCGTCGCTCAATCTGCCGCTTACCGGCAAGCCATCGACCGTGAGCGAGGGGGGTGGAGGCCGGTCCGGTCCACACCCGCCAATCAGCGCCATTGCCGTCACCAGGCACGCACGAGCAGATGACTCAACACTGCGCATCGGGTATTTCTACATATGTCGAGTTAACTAATCAACGCCGATTGCGGGCTTGGTTTGGGCAATGTTGACACTCGACCCTGGATATGTTGGCTCAGCGCTGTGAGACGTACTCGCCGTCCCTCGACACAGATGCTTATGCTCATGACCGCCTTGTCCGAGCGGCCACGCGAGTGGAACTACGGATACGAGCTTATCAAGGAGACCGGCTTGTCGTCAGGTACGCTCTATCCCTTGTTGATGCGGATGACCGACCAAGGTCTTGTCGAGTCCGAATGGCGAGAGCCTGCACGGCCCGGGCGCCCCGCTCGTCACGCCTACCGGCTGACTGCTTCCGGCCTCGCCTTAGTTCGCGCTCAGGAGCAGGTTGACGGACGTGCGGACCTGAAGGCGTCATTGGCGTGAAATCCGCGGCTTCTCGCGCGGTGATGGCGCTGGCAGTCCATTGCCTTCCGGCTGTTCGCCGTGAATGGGCCGATGCGATGCTGGTGGAGTTCGAAGCCGCGAGGGAGGACGGCAAGCCCCTCTCATTCGCAACGGGCTGCTTGGCAGCGGCATTGCGTGAATTGCCGAAGCACCAGGAAGGGCGCTTCGCCATCGCCAGCTGGATGCTCACCCTCACCGTCATCGTGCCGGCCGCGGGTCTGCTCATCTCGATCTTGGCTGCGGGTTCTCCTTTGCCCTTCCTGAACTACGCGGAAGCGGTGGTCAGTGAGGCTAATCGGCCCGCCGTACCATCGCTGCTGCTACTCCTGTTCTGCCTCGCTACCCTGCAGCTGCGTGTCGCCTGGCTGACGCTGGGCAGTGATTGGGAAAGCCTGATCCCAACCGGAGCGATGAGCGCCGCTGTTGCGCTGACTCTAAGCATCTTCACTTCTGTCGTGTTCGACGCGCACTTACTTGCAATGCTCCCGACCACCGTCGTCGCGCTCGAACTAGCCGCGCTGGCGCTCTTGGCCGGGTGGCATGCGGAACTGCCTGCCGCCGCGGCGGGGAGCCCACCGAACGGCCGGTAGATGGTGGCTCTCCTTGCCGGCCTTCGCGTCACTGCTGTTCTGTCCGCGTCGGGTCGAAATCAGACATTAAGACACGACCTTTCGCGCCAGGTCACAGGCAGTTCCGGCCGCCGGTTATCTCACTGATTTTCTTACGGTTGGTGGCGATTAAACGAGACTCCGCGCAACACCTATGTTAAAGCGTTGAAATTGCCACGCGGACCAACCGGGCCGTGGCGACTGAGAGATGTTTTGAGCTCCCGCCCTTTCCAATCGGGAGCCAAGCCACATGTCTCGCAATTCACAGCAACAGGAAAGCCCGGGCCTCGAACCGATGGTTCGAAAGCTCGAATATCGAGTGACGTTCAGCGACTCCGACCGCGCTGCGCTGCTCGCCTTGCCGCATGTCGTAAAGAACATCGAGCAGCACCATTACGTCGTCCGCGACCGCGACAGGGTCACGCACTCCTGCCTGATGCTGTCGGGCTTCTCGATCCGTCACAAGATCGTCAGCGGCGGACTTCGTCAAATCGTCGCCATCCACATGAAGGGCGAGATGGTCGACCTGCAAAATTCCCTCTTGGGAGTCGCCGACCATAGCGTGCAGATGCTGACCGCGGGCAAGGTCGCGATGATCCCGCGAGAGGAGATCCTGCGAATTGCGCTCGAGCGCCCGCACGTCGGCAGAGCGATGTGGCTCGACACTTTGGTGGACGGCTCGATCTTCCGCGAATGGATCGCCAACGTCGGCCGGAGGGACGCCCGCACCCGAGTCGCGCACCTGCTGTGCGAATTCGGAATGAGGCTGAAGCACGCCGGGCTTGGGCAGGAGACGGGCTACAGCCTGCCGATGACCCAGGAACAGCTCGGCGACGCGACGGGCTTGACCGCGGTCCACATCAACCGGACGTTGAAATTGCTCGAGGCGGACA
>DASPKB010000123.1:0-5641 GCA_035628315.1 Gemmatimonadales bacterium
AGGAGATCGTGGGGGACTTCTACGGCGAGAGTGTTGGAGAGGGCCGCGTGCCAGGTCGCGAGCGCAACGGGATCAGACTGGGCCACCTCGAGATGAAGGATGGGGACCAGCGGCTCGCTCGCCGAGCTTGCTGCGAGCGGATCCAAAGCCTCGGGCTCGGGGTCCTGACTCATAACAGGGCGATATTGGCACGTCGTGTGCCCACGGCGCCTTGAGGCAAGTTGCCGATCTAGAAACACTTACCTTGTAGCAGAAGACCCTCGCCCGCTCCTGAACGGTGGCCCGGGTGGCGTCCTGCCCGCTCTGTTGCAGGTCGCTGTTGCCTATGCTCAAGACAATCCCCGGCTTGACATACCCCTACCCCCTAATAAGCTTAAGGCGGTTGACAGGTTCCACCGCCATCCCTGCCACACCTAGTTCGAGTCTTTCTTGGCCGTTCATCATTCATCATTCAGGTAGTTGGGCCGGAGCGTCATATGGCAACAGAAGTGAAAGCGTCTTGCGCCTGCGGGGCGCGGTCGGAGAACGGATCTCATGCGAGCGTCGTGGATCCCGAGATCAAGCATGCGATTGGCACTCGGCTCAGACGGATCGAGGGGCAGGTCCGGGGACTGCAGAAGATGATCGAGGAGGAGCGCTACTGCGCCGATGTGCTGATGCAGCTCTCATCGGTCCAGGAGGCGCTGCGGGGAGTGAGCCGGGAGTTGCTGCACAATCATCTGAAACACTGCGTTGGTGGAGCAAGCACCGAGGACCCGGCACGGGCAGATGAGATGTACGACGAATTCATGGATCTGATTTACCGAAGCCTCCGGTAACCGGACGGTCGGGCGGGCAGGCGGACGGAAGGATATCAGCGGCGGGTCTTCGCCCGCTTCCGTTTCTTTCGTGTTTCCAGCTTCTCCGCCCGCTCCATTTTATCAACCTTCTCCGCCTTCTCCGACCTCTCCCCTCCCGCCTCCATCGCGCGCCGGTCCCGGAATTCGAGCGCAGCCCGATATTCCCGCATCAGCCGGTTCATCATCGCCTCTCGACGGGCGTAAAGCCGCTTGAGTGGCCGCTCAGGATGGCGCTCCCGGGAATAAGCGGTAAGGAGCGGGAGGGCAATCGAGGTGTCGGTGTACACTACAACAGTACCGGGGAGCTGATTCGGGTCGATCTTCCCCCAGCTCACTGCTTCCGCGGGCGTGGCTCCCGAAAGACCTCCGGTGTCCGGCCTGGCATCAGTCATCTGTAGGAAGTAGTCGTGGCCCCGCTCATCGATGCCGAGCACCTCCTGGATTTGCGGCTCTGTCTGCAGCATGAAGTTCTTGGGGCTCCCGCCACCAACGATCAGCACGCCGCTCTTGCCACCGCCGCGCTTGGCCTCCAGCACGATGCTGGCGGTCTCGTTAACATCGGCGCTCACGTCGAATCTGAGCTTGCTGCCGGCCAGCGCCTGCTCGGCTACGTTCATGCCTATCGAGCTGTCGCCCGGTGAGCTGGTGTAGATCGGGACCTCGAGATCGTGGGCGGCGGCGAGTACTGATCGCCGTGACAAACCGAGGGCCCGCTCCCGCTCCCGCACGTAGCCGCCGAGCAGGTAGTGGTACTCGGCACTGCTCATGGGCCGCTGGAATTCACTGCGAGCGGATACCTCGCGGATGAAGGCGTCGGTCGAGAGCAGTACGTTGTAGTCAAAGAAAATGTCATAGATCCGGACCACACCCTTGTCGCGGAGCTCTACATCGTTCGCCGTGGGCGTGCCGCGGTGCATCGAGAGTCCCAAGGCAAAGTGTGCATCGTGGTAGAGGTTTGCCCCGGTTGAGATCACCCAGTCGACGAAGCCTGCCTCCATCAGAGGAATCAGGCAGCTCATGCCCAGGCCGGCGGGGGTCATGGCGCCCGTAAGGGTCATCCCGACCGTCACATCCGGTTCCAGCATCAGCTTGGTGTAGAGCTGACAGGCCTCGCGCAGCCGCCCGGCGTTATAGGCCAGAAATGCGTTATCGATCAGCTCGGCCACGGTCTCCTTGCCGGTGGTGGCCCTGGGATCGATTCGTTGCCCTCTGAGGTAGGGAGCAGATGGGCGGGTCACTTCTTTTCGCGCGCCTTGATAACCAGCCGGGTGGCCTCGGCAGGATCGTCGGTGACCTGGAACAGCTTGAGATCCTTGATGTCGACCTTGCGCTCTGCCGCCACAGTGTCAGTGAGCCAGTCGATCAGACCCGACCAGTACTTCTTGCCGAACAGAATGACTGGAAAGTTCCTTACCTTGCCGGTCTGGATAAGCGTAAGAGACTCGAACAGCTCGTCCAGTGTTCCGTAGCCACCCGGAAAGACGATGAACGCAGTGGCGTACTTGACGAACATCGTTTTCCGCACGAAGAAGAACTTGAAGTTGAGGCTCCGGGTCAGGTAGGCGTTGGACCCCTGCTCGAATGGCAGCTCTATGTTGCACCCGATCGAGAGTCCTTTGGCCTCCATGCAGCCACGGTTCGCCGCCTCCATGATGCCGGGGCCACCGCCGGTGATCACCGGAATGCCCGACTTGGCCAGCAGCCGCGCGGTCTCGACCGCTGCCTGATAGTGGGGGTCGTCCGGCTTGGTGCGCGCCGAGCCGAAGATGGACACACCATCGCGAACGTCCGAGAGATTGTCGAACCCCCAGACGAACTCGCCCATAATCCGGAGCACGCGCCAGGGATCGGAGACAAGGATCTGCTCTTTCCCGTGGCGCTCTCTGGGCTGCGGCCCCTCGAGAAGGGTCTCGTCTTCAGTGGGACGTTTGTTGTCGTCCAGAGTGCGGTATGGACTGTTGGTCATGGGTGCGGAATATACCAATTATACTTCGCCGATGTCCCGCTCCTGGGTGAGCCTTACGGGGCAACTCGCCATTCGCGGCGTGCTCAACCCACGCCTCGGAGTGGACCTGCTGAAGACGGCGTGGGCGTTTCGGCGGCGGCGCTGGTGGGCCCGTCCGCCGTATCTGCCGTTGCCGGACCGAAACTACCTCCGCTGGCGGATGTACACGGCCTACGCCGATGAGAATGCCGTGCCACCTCTGGATGATGTTGTACGCTTTGCCCGCTGGCGGCGGGAAACAATGGGGCTGTAGAGGTGTTATGTAAGAGCAGGGGGACGAAGTGACACGTGAGCAGTGAGAGGTGAGCAGTGAGAGGTGAGAAGGAAAGGCCCCACGTGGTGATTCTAGGCGGCGGTTTCGCCGGGTTGTACGCCGCGCGTTCGCTCAAGCGGGCGCCGGTGCGGATCACCCTGGTGGACCGCCGGAACCACCACCTCTTCCAACCCATGCTGTATCAGGTGGCTACCGCAGCGCTCAATCCCAGCGATATCGCCGCGCCGATCCGCTCTGTTCTCCGAAACCAGGCGAACACGGAAGTGTTACTGGCGGAGGTTCGGAGAGTCCATCCCGACGAACGGAAGGTGGACTTCACCGACGGCTCCAGCATCAGCTATGACTATCTGGTCGTGGCCACCGGCGCCCGCCATTCCTACTTCGGCCACGACGAGTGGGAGCCGCTCGCACCTGGATTGAAGAACCTGGAAGACGCAGTGGAGATCCGGCAGCGAGTGCTGCTGGCTTTCGAGCGAGCCGAGCGCGAGACCAATACCGTCCGCCGGCATGCCTATCTCACCTTCGTCATTGTGGGCGGAGGCCCGACCGGAGTGGAGATGGCCGGAGCGGTAGCCGAGCTCCGGCGCTACGCCCTGCGCCGTGACTTCCGGCGCATCGATCCCGGGGAAGCGACCGTTCTGCTGCTCGAGGGAGGTCCGCGCCTTCTTCCATCATATCCGCCCAGCCTAAGCGACCAGGCCAAGCAGGAGCTGCGGCGGCTTGGCGTGGAGGTCCGCACCGAGACCCTGGTGACCGACATCCGTCCCGGGTCGGTGGTAGCCGCCGGCTGGACCATACCCACCCAGACGGTGATCTGGGCCGCCGGCAACATCGCGAGCCCGGTGCTTCAGTCACTCGACACCCCCCTCGACAACGTGGGCCGCGCCATTGTCGAGCCTGACTGCACCATTCCAGGCCATCCCGAGATCTTCGTGCTGGGTGATGCGGCGCGATTCGAGCATCAGGAAGGTGGCCCGCTGCCCGGCATCTGTCCTGTGGCTATCCAGATGGGCGAGTATACCGCGGGCGCCATCCGGGCGGATCTGGCCGGCGAGCCGCGGCGGGCCTTCCAATACTGGGACAAGGGACAGCTTGCAGTAATAGGACGGGGCCGTGCTGTGGCAGATATATGGAAGCTGCACTTCGGCGGGCTGCTGGCGTGGTTCATCTGGACCTTCGTCCACATCTTCTTCCTGATCGGGTTCCGAAACCGCATCCTGGTCATGATCCAGTGGGCATGGTCGTATGTCACCTACGGCCGCGGGGCGCGAATCATCAACAGCGAGACACTGTGCACCACCGCGCCGATGCCCAGCGTTAGCGTACCCGCTGCTACCCCGAACGTCGGCGTACCCGCCGCTACCCGGTGAGTCACGCGGCCGCGGTCAAGGCTCGTGCAAGCGAGCTGGGCTTCATCTCCTGCGGCATCACCCACGCCGGGCCCACGAGCCACGCTGAATTTCTCGACCGGTGGCTGGCCCGCGGCTATGCCGGGACAATGCGCTACCTGCACCGGCAGGCCAGTCGCCGCAAGGACCCGCGGCTGATCCTGCCTGAAGTCCGCTCCGTTGTGGTGGTGCTCGACAACTACTACACCGCTGATACCGACACCGACCGGACTGCGCCGCGCATTGCGAAATACGCCCGGGGAGAGGATTACCACCGGGTCACGCAGCGTCGGCTGGGCAAACTGGCGGAGTTTCTAGGAAGCCTCGGCGCGTCACTTACCCGGACCTTTGCCGACGCAGGGCCGGTGCCCGAGCGCGAACTGGCGCAGCGTGCGGGGCTCGGCTGGATCGGCAAGAATACCATGCTGGTGAGCCCCGGCGCCGGGTCGTTCTTCTTCATCGGCTCCGTGTTTACGGATCTGCCTCTGGACTTCGACCTGCCCTTTGAGCTGGACCGCTGCGGGAGCTGCACCCGCTGCCTGGACGCATGTCCCACCGGAGCGCTGCTCGGCCCCCGAGTACTGGATGCGACCAGGTGCATTTCGTATCTCACCATCGAGCACAAGGGACCAATACCCGACGACCTCGCGGGCCGATTCGAGGGCTACGCCTTCGGCTGCGACATCTGCAACGACGTGTGCCCGTGGAACCAGAGATTTTCCGAAGTCACCACCATACCGGAATTCGCTGATCGCTCCGGTCTGCCGGACACCAGCCCTGAGTTCTTCGAGGACATGACGGAGGAGGAGTTCTCCCGGCGGTTCGGCCATACACCGCTGGAGCGAACCGGCCTGCAGGGCATGCGGCGGAATTATCGGACAGCGATTGGTTCGGCAGCGGCGGGGAGCCGGACGGAATGACCATAGCGCTGAGCCGGCTGCTTAGCTACGATGTGTGGGCCAACCGCGAGATCCTCGATTCCATTCCGAAGCGGAACACGCCATCCAGAAGCCTGCGATGGATGGCTCACATCGTGAGCGCGGAGTTGCTCTGGATCTGCCGCATTCAGGGGAAGCAGTCGCCGCTGCCGGTGTGGCCGGATCTGTCCCCGGAGGAGTGCGCGAAGCACCTGGCC
>DASPKB010000124.1:0-2726 GCA_035628315.1 Gemmatimonadales bacterium
CGCTGGTGGGAACCGGGCTGGAGGAGAAGGTGGCGCGTGACTCGGGCGCCGTCATCATCGCTCGACGCGCCGGTACGGTGACGCGAGTGACCGCGGACGAGATCATCGTCGACGCCGGCACCAACGGCAACGGCGCTGCACCGGTAGGCGATGCCCCGCTGGCCCGGCTTCATCAGCACGACCGCTATCGGGTGAAGAAGTTCTGGCGCACCAACCAGGACACCGCCATCAACCAGCGGCCACTGGTCCAACTGAATCAGGAGGTAGCAGCCGGCCAGATCATTGCCGACGGCGCTGCCACCGAAGGCGGAGAGCTGGCGCTAGGCAGCAACGTGCTCGTCGCGTTCATGCCGTGGTACGGGCACAACTTTGAGGACGCCATCGTGCTGAGCGAGCGCCTGGTGAAGGACGACGTCTATTCGTCGATCCACATCCAGGAGCTGGAGCTGCACGTGCGTGATACCAAGCGCGGTCAGGAAGAAATCACTCGCGAGATTCCGAACGTGTCGGACGAGAGTGTGGTTGACCTCGACGAGCGGGGAATTGTCCGGATCGGCGCCCATGTGAAGCCGGGCGACATCCTGGTAGGCAAGATCACTCCGAAAGGCGAGACCGAGCTTTCACCCGAAGAGAAGCTGCTTACTGCGATCTTCGGCGAGAAGGCAAAGGACGTGAAAGACAGTTCGCTCAAGGTGCCGCCCGGAATGGCCGGCGTGGTCATCGACGTCAAGATCTTCAGCCGGATCGAGGATCAGGTGGTCGAGAAGGACCGGGGCGAGCGGATCGGTGAGGTCCGCCGGATCGAGAACGACGAGAAGGCCCGTATCAGCGCAGTCATGCTGGATGAGCTGAAGCACCTACTCGATGGGCAGGAGGTGGCTCTCATGCTCAAGTCGGGCACCGTCGAGGAGTATCTTCCCGCCGGCACCAAGCTGAACCGGGCCCAGCTCGACGATCTCGAGCTGGCGGACGTGGATCTCAAGACCCTCCGCGTCACCAACAAGGCCGCCAACGAGCGGATCCGAGCAGCCATCGACATGGCGGCGCGGGAGCGGGCCAAGGTCGAGGAGAAGGCCGAAGACCAGATCGACAAGATCCTCCAGCCGGATGAGCTGCCCCCGGGCGTCATCCAGCTGGTGAAGGTGTATATCGCCGAGAAGCGGAAGATCTCGGTGGGCGACAAGATGGCCGGCCGGCACGGGAACAAGGGCATCGTTGCCCGTATCGTGCCGGAGGAGGACATGCCGTTCCTCCCCGATGGAACACCGGTCGATATCGTGCTGAACCCGCTCGGCGTACCCAGCCGAATGAATGTGGGTCAGATCCTGGAGACTCACCTGGGCTGGGCTGCCCGAATCCTGGGTTTCGAGGCCAAGACGCCGGTCTTCCGCGGTGCGGATGAGGCTGAAATTGGAGCGCTGTTGCGTCTGGCCGGGTTCCGCTGGGCGGCCGAGGGCCTTCGTCTTCGGAGCCGTCCCCCCGAGCTGACGCCGCAGGCGATCAACCGGATGGTGCAGGATCTGAAGAAGGTGGCGCCGAACGGCGAGCGCACCACGCTGCTCGAGGCAGGCGTCGGGATGCTGGGTGCTCGAAACGCTTCGGCCGAAACCCGGGAGCTGTTTCAGGCCCTGCGGACCTTCATGGTCGATGCGGCGAGGGAACTGGCCGACCGCGAGCTGAATCAGCGCCGGCAGGAGGTGGAATTCCATCGGGCGCAGTTGGACGAGAACGGCACGCGGGAAGACAAGGTGTTCGGCAAGGCTCTCAAGGACGCCGAGAAGTCTGCGGCCCAGTCACCGGCGGAAGCGCTCGAGTCGATCGGGATGCCGGCACTGGCAAGCTTGCTCGGACCCAAAGCCGAGGCCGACATAGATGCGGCCGCTACCGAGCTGCTCCGTGCCGCGGGACTCACCCCGGCGGGCAAGGCCCAGCTTCGGGACGGCCGGACCGGACATCAGTTCGAGGGCGAGGTCACGGTCGGCTCGATCTATATGCTGAAGTTGAGCCACCTGGTGGACGACAAGATCCACGCACGGTCCATCGGCCCGTACTCGCTGGTCACCCAGCAGCCGCTGGCTGGTAAGGCGCAGTTTGGTGGCCAGCGGTTCGGAGAAATGGAAGTTTGGGCCCTCGAGGCCTACGGTGCGGCGCACGTGCTCCAGGAGATGCTCACCGTCAAGTCGGATGACGTAAACGGCCGAAGCAAGGTGTACGAGGCCATCGTGAAGGGGCAGAACCTGCCGGAGCCCGGCATCCCCGAATCGTTCAATGTCTTGGTGAAGGAACTGCAGGCGCTCGGTCTCAAGGTGACTCTCGGGACCACCGAAGCGGGAGATGAATAGATCATGATTGATTTTCGTAGCGGTCGCGAGCCCAAGAGCTCGAGTTTCGACTACATCAGCATTCGCATCGCGGCTCCGGAGGAAATCCGGGGCCCCCGCGATCCCAAGGAGCGCGAGCGGCTCGAGCTGCAGGGCCAGCGCACCTGGTGGTCGTGGGGAGAGGTTACCAAGCCGGAGACGATCAACTATCGGTCGTTCAAGCCGGAGAAGGACGGCCTCTTCTGCGAGCGAATTTTCGGTCCCGTCAAGGACTGGGAGTGCCACTGCGGCAAGTACAAGCGGATCCGCTATCGCGGCGTGATCTGCGATCGCTGCGGCGTGGAGGTCACGCTGAGCAAGGTCCGGCGCGAGCGCATGGGCCACATCGAACTCAGCGTGCCGGTG
>DASPKB010000125.1:0-3571 GCA_035628315.1 Gemmatimonadales bacterium
TTGATATGCAGATCGGACGCACCACGCTCGACCGCAGCCTTGATGATCTTTTCCAACCCGACCGCCGAGGTAAGAGTATGAGCCGCCTGGGCCACTCAGGACTCCAGCCCCCGCGGTGCCCGGCTGGACAGCGCCGAGGGAATTGCCAGCAGACCCATGCGGTCCCGCACTTCCCGAATGGTCTCCTGAGCCATGCGGCGTGCGGTGAGGGCCCCGTCGGCCAGAATTTCCTCGAGCCTGTCGGGCTGGTCCTGGAGCTCGAAGGCCCGTTCCCTTATGGGTGTTAGGGCAGCGATCATATTATCGGCCAGTACCCTCTTGCAGTCGAGGCACCCCCACTTTGCCCCCCGGCAGTTCTCCGCAACCAGGGACACGGTTTCAGGTGGGGAGAAGTACTTATGCAGGTGGTAAATATTGCAAACTTCTGGATTCCCCGGATCACGCCGGGTTACGCGCGCCGGATCGGTTTTAGCCGGCCGAAGCTTTTCCCAGATCTCCTCGGGGCTGTCCAATAGACCAATGGTATTGCCCATGCTCTTCGACATCTTGGCTTGGCCATCGAGGCCAGTGATCCGCTTGGCTTCCGAGAGTATCGGCTCGGGTTCAGGGAAATACTTTTCACCCCGACCGAACTCTGCGTTCCACTTTCGTGCAATCTCACGGGTCAGCTCCAGATGCTGGACCTGGTCCTCACCCACCGGCACGAGATCGGCGCGATAGAGCAGGATGTCGGCCGCCATCAGGATGGGATAATTGAGGAGCCCTGCCGGCACGCTCTCGAACCGTTGCGCTTTATCTTTGAACTGAGTCATCCGTTCCAGCTCGCCTAGCGGCGTCACCGTATTGAGCAGCCACTGCAGCTCGGCGTGTTCGGGGACGTGGGACTGGACGAAGAGCGTCGACCGCTCGGGGTCGATGCCGGCCGCCAGCAGGCCGATGGCCATTTCGCGGGTACGCTGCGACAAGGACTCGTGGTCGTACTTCCCCGTGATGGCGTGCAGGTCGACGACACAGAACAGGGTCTCGTATTCGTGCTGGAGATTAACCCAGCCCTTAACCGCGCCGAGCCAGTTACCGATATGCAGCTCGCCGGATGGTTGGATCCCTGAGAATATGCGGGGCATTCGGCAAATTACCCTTCCAGAACTGAGCGAACAAGCCACTGTCTCCCTTGAACTTACTGAATCTGGCTACCACTGCGGCCGAGCGGGCCGCCGGCTACATCCGAGCCGCGGCCCGGCCGGCCGGGCCAGACAGTTGGACCGTCAAGGGGAGCCGCGACTTCGTAACCGAAGTAGACAAAACGGCCGAACAGATCATCGCTGACGTGCTCCGGTCCGGCGCTCCAGGCAGCCGCTTCGTTGGGGAAGAGCTCAGCCCCGAAGTGATCTCCGGCGGACTGGTGTGGATTGTGGACCCGCTGGACGGAACCACGAACTTCCTGCACGATTATCCCAGCTACGCAGTATCCATTGCAGCCGCCGTGGATGGAGTGCTAGAGGCCGGTGTGGTACACCACGTACCCCGTAATGAGGTGTATCTCGCATCACGCGGACACGGCGCATGGATCGGAGAGCGCCGGCTTCGAGTCAGTGGAATCGATGATCCGGAGTTTGCTCTCATCGCGACCGGATTTCCGTTCCGGGATCTCACCCGGCTCAGCGAATATCAGAGCCAGTTCGGTCGGGTCGCGGCGGGAACCAGCGGCATCCGCCGGCCGGGAGCAGCATCGCTCGATCTGGCCGACGTCGCAGCAGGGCGCTTCGACGGCTTTTGGGAGCAGCGGTTATCGGCGTGGGATATCGCGGCGGGGAGCCTGCTCATCCGGGAGGCTGGGGGCAAGATCACCGACTATACTGGGCGGGACATCGGCGTGGAGCATACTGAAGTGGTAGCGGGAAATCCCGCCATCCATGACTGGCTCTTGGAGGCACTCCGCCCCGGGGATTAACGAGCGGAAGGCACAAGGATGGATGATATCGAGGTCCTGGACGGCGAGAGCTCGATCCAGCAGTGGTCCGACGCCGTAGCCGCGGCTAGTGCGACCCCGGCCGGCGGAGCCGTAGCTGCTCTGGCTTCGGCGCTCGCCGCATCCCTGGTGGCTATGGTCGCGGGCCTGACCACCCGCCGGGAGAAGTATGCCGCCGTTCACCAGTATGCGCAGGAAATCCTGGACCGGGCCGATCAGGTCCGCAGCGAGCTGCTGGACCTGGCCCGTCAGGACGCGATCGTGGTAGCGGAGTACATGGATGCGCTCACCCTTCCTCAGGAAACCGAATTCGAGCGTACGGCACGAGACGCGGCACGGCGTGCAGCCCTGCTGGAAGCAGCCCGGGTACAACTCGAGTTACTCGACTTGGCGTCAGAGGTCGCCGCTCTGGCCGAGGCGATGGTGGGCTCCGGGGTCGCAACCGCCATCGGGGATGCCGCCACCGCCAGCTTCATTGCGGCGGCTGCGAGCCGGAGCGCCTACTGGAGCATCCGGAGCAATTTGCGGCTGGTGGGACAACCGGAAGAGACACGGCCTCTCGTCGAATCGGCGGTGGTAACTCTCGATCGAGTTGAGGCAGCGGAGATTCGAGTGCGGCAGGTACTGGACGAGCGGATCGGCTGAGTTAGTCGGTAGTGAGAATACGGGGGCCGTTCCCGGTAATTACCACCGTGTGCTCGAAATGCGCGGACAGGCTGCCGTCTGCGGTAACAACCGTCCACTTGTCCGCCAGTGTCTTCGTCACCGGGCTTCCCACAGTAATCATCGGCTCGATGGCGAGAGTCATTCCTTCCAGAAGCCGGGGGCCCCGCTTGGGGGCGCCATAGTTTGGGACTTGGGGCTCCTCGTGAAACCGGGCCCCGATGCCGTGCCCCACCAGCTCGCGAACTATGCCGTACCCAGCCTCCTCGGCCACCCGCTGCACGGCGTAGCCAATGTCCCCCACATGATTACCTACTCGAGCCTGAGCGATGCCGGCTGCCAGGCACTCCTCTGTGACCTTGAGCAGTCGTTCTGTCTTGGGCGAGACCTTCCCCACCGGGAGCGTGGTGGCGGAATCAGCATGCAGACCGTCGAGCTGCACTCCGACGTCAACGCTTACGATGCTACCTTCGGCCAGCACCCGCTTGCTAGAGGGAATGCCGTGCACGATCTCTTCATCTATGCTGGTGCAGAGGGTCTTGGGAAAACCGTAGAGTCCCTTGAAGGAAGGAACCGCTCCATCGTGGCTCCGGATGAAGCGCTCGGCTTCGGCATCGAGATCCTCGGTGCTCAGGCCCGGCCGCAGGATTTCGCGTATACGGGCCAGAGTGCCGGCCACGATTCGGCCGGCACGGCTCATGATGTCGATTTCCCGGGGCGACTTCAGCGTGATCATGCTCTTACCCTAGCACCCGGCGTACCCGATCCGCGATCTCCTCCACGCTCCCGACGGCGGGAATCCGGCGGAGCAGATTGCGGCGCTCGTACCAGTCGATGACCGGGGCGGTTTGCTTCCGATACGCACTGAGGCGGGTGGCAACGGCCGCAGGATCGTCATCGGCGCGCTGCTCGATTGTGCGGCGACGGGTGAGGCGCGCC
>DASPKB010000126.1:0-4990 GCA_035628315.1 Gemmatimonadales bacterium
CTCATTCGGGTGAAAGGCCGGCATCGCACTTTGCCCGATCACGGTGCGCTCCGCCGGTTAGCACGAGCAGCAATCCTTGCCATGCTCAAAGCATGGGGTTCTATGTAGTTGGAGAATAACGGATTGCAGGGCTTTGCAGCCCGGTGACCGTCTGAGGACACGATCCTTGCTCCATTCGATGCTTCCGCCAGGAGTGTCACCAGGTCTTCGGAGGTGAGGGTCATGACTCAACCATTTTCCGGAATCCCCGATCCGGGGTTCCCCCGTCGTAGACGGCGCTTTGAGCCAGGTATCGTGCAGGAGGCGCTTCAGGCAGCCCGACGTGAGCTTCAAAGGCTGGGGCGCGGAGCTAAGCACCACGGCCAGAAGCTTTGGTTTCACGGCCAGAATCTCTGGCAACGAGGCAAACGCCGGCCGCGGGTGCTCGGGCTGGCTGCCGGCGCGGTCGCATTGACACTCGCCGGTGCGTACACGCTGAGCGCATCGGGACGTTCTCTTTGCCCGCCCGCCGCCAGCTCTGCCAGCTCGAAAACGCAGAAGCCGCGATTCCTGCTGCTCATGGATCAGGTGCCGCATCCCACCGCCGGATCGGAGCTGGACATCGGCTACGATGTTTGCGGCCTACCCTCAGGCACGCCGTACAGCGGACGCATCCGGCTGGTACCGGCCCAGACGACTGCGAAGAAGAAGAAGTCGGCGAAGCCGAAGCCTCTTACCGTTTCTTTTAAGGACAAGGTGGATGGGCCGGCGTTTCGCACTGCGAAGGAGCTGGAGCTCGGTGCCACCAAACCGGGCGCGTATACCCTCGAGCTCACGGTGGTGGACAACCAGGGACGCGAACGAAAGCGCTTTCAGAAGATCCTGGTGAAGGCTCGGTAGGTTCAGGACCGCTGCTTGGCCACCCCTGCGATGACGGCCGACACCATCTCGAGAAGTGCTTCGGGAGTCACAGGCTTGTGCAGGAAGGGCTCGTCTTTTCCGATCTCCCCCTTCTGCAGCTCGGTTTCCCGGGTGTGGCCCGACATCCAGACCACCGGGACTTTGCGGTAGCGGCGATGCAGCTCGGCCGCGAGCTGGCGGCCGCCCATGCCGGGCATCACAATGTCACTCAGCACTAGGTTGACGGCGCCCCCAATTTCCTCCAGCTCGCGGAGCGCTTCCTCGCCGTTCCGCGCCCCCAGCACTTCGTAGCCGTCGGCCTGAAGGGTGCGCATCACCACGGTGCGCACCGGATCTTCGTCTTCCACCACCAGAATCCTACCGCGTGTGCCGGAGCCTCTGCGCGACGGCCCGCCGACTCGGGGTTTGATGGTCGGTTCGGCTGTGAGTGGCAGCAGAATCCGGATCGTCGTTCCCCGGCCTGCCGCGCTCTCCACCTGAATATACCCGCCGCTCTGCGCCACGATGCCTTCTACCGTCGCGAGACCGAGTCCGGTTCCAACGCCGACTTCCTTCGTGGTATAGAACGGCTCGAAGATGTGCGGGAGATGCTCGGCCGATATCCCTTTTCCGGTGTCGCTGACGGCCAGCTCGGCGTAGGCGCCGGGACCCACCGGAGTCTGCAGCCGATCATAAGCGTGCCCCGGACTGATCTCGAGAGTGGTGGTGCGGAGCAAAATTCGGCCGCCGCTGCCCATCGCGTCTCGGGCGTTGATCACCAGGTTGAGCAGCACCTGCACCAGCTGAGCCCGGTCCACCCGGACCCACTTCGGCCCGGGCGCAAGCGCCAGCTCGATGTTCATGTTGCTCCCGATCAGCCGCTGGAGCATGGGGCGGGTGTCCTCTATCGCGGCGTTCAGGTCGAGCACCTCGGGGCTCATGACCTGCTGGCGAGCGAAGGCCAGTAACTGGCGGGTCAGGCTGGCCATTCGCTCGGCCACCTTCTGGAGCTCGAGCAGGTCCTGCCGGCTGGCCGGACTGAGCCCGGGATCCCGCCCAATGAAGTGGGCGAAGCCGCTGACGGCGTACAGCTGGTTGTTGAAATCGTGCGCCAGGCCACCTGCCAGCATGCCGATCGCTTCCATCTTGGCGGCCTGCCGCATTGCCTCCTCTGCCCGCATGCGTTCGGTGATATCTCGCTGGATCGACGAAGCGCCTATGATTCTGCCGCTCGCGTCGAAGATCGGAGATATCGTGAGTGAGATGTTCACCCGAGCGCCATCCTTACGCCGCCGAACCGTCTCGTAGTGGGCGACGTGCTCCCCTCGAGCCACTCTCCGCAGAATATCCTGCTCCTCGCCCTGGAGCTCTCCCGGAATGATTGCGTAGATCGAATGTCCAACAATTTCGGAGGCGGTGTATCCGTACATTCTTTCCGCCGCGGCATTCCAGGTCAGCACCGTTCCATCGAGTGCCTTGCTGAGAATGGCGTCGTCGGATGACTGGACGATGGCGGCCAGCTGTGCGGCGGTTTCCAGCGCCCGCTTACGCTCGCTGATGTCGCGCTTGATCGAGGAAGCTCCGACGATCGTACCGCTCTCATCGCGGACCGGAGAGATGCTGAGCTCTACCGGTAAGAGGGTGCCGTTCTTGTGCCGGCGGATAGTCTCGAAGTGCGCTATGTGCTGGCCCTCTGAAATCCGGCTCAGGATCTGGCGCTCGTCATCGTGCAGCTCGGGAGGGATGAGGCGGTACACCGTATCGCCTACCATCTCGGCGGCTGAATAGCCGAAGATCCGTTCGGCCGAGGCGTTCCACGTGAGGATGGTACCGTCCAGCTTCTTGCTTACGATGGCATCATCGGAAGACTCTACAATCGCAGCTAGCCGCGCAGCAGTATAGGCCGCGGTCTGGTGCGTCTCGGAAGCGTCCGGGGCGAGATCGGGCAGTGGCAAACTCACGAGGCAGGTGTGGGGGAAGGCCTACAGAGGGACCTGTAGAGGTAGAATGTAGGGACACTCAGAAGCCGGTGCAACGTGACCTGGATCACCCCTCGTTTTCTATATAGCTCAGGGCTCCTGCCCGCACATCGATACGTTCCTGCTGCCGTCACCGTCGCCTTTGCCATTGGCTGCGGCGGTGATGACCTGGCCGAACCGATAGTGTCGAAGCCGCAGGTTCTCTCGGCATCGTCGGCCGCAAATACTCACAACGTGCTCTCGAGGGTGATACAGTTCAGGGCCGAGCACGCGGATTCGGCCCGAGTTATCACACTAGCCGAGAACGCCAAGGCGGATACCACAGCGTACACCGCTGTAACCGGAGGGCCGGATACTGTCGTAGTTCTCAGTCTACTACCGGGAGCAGCATATCGGAGCGTCGTGGAGGCGGCCGGCACCAACGGACCAGCCCAATCCGACACCATCGCCTTTACCACCGATCCATTGCCCGACCTGCTCCAGCGGGTCAGCATCAACACCGCCGGTGCCGGTAGCGCAGGCCTGACGCTGGCTTCGCTCCCGGTCGGTGGCAACGCCGTGTTCGCAATCGCGTTCGATTCTACCGGCGGCATCCGGTGGTACCGGCAGTTCGAAGGGACGGAACCCTTCGCGGGTGAGCTCAAGCAGCAGACGAATGGGAATTTCACGTTGTACCGCGGCAGGTCCACCGGGGTCGAGCCGGTCCCGGGGCACTTTGTGGAGTTTAGTCCCGCCGGCGATTCGGTTCGCGCGATCTCGGTAAACCCACCGCGCTATCTGGATAACCACGAGCTCTGGATAACGAGCGGGCCCGACGGCGGGGAGCGTTATCACTTTTTCACCTACGACCACCGAATCAGCGACCTGAGCGCAATCGGCGGAGCGGACCAGGTTTCACTGGCGGGGCACCAGCTGGTGCGGCTTCGCGGCGATGGCACGACCGAGTTCGAGTGGAATGGATGGGACAGGCTGACCATCGACGAGTGGATCGAGCCGCCTCGACCAGAGCCCGGCGATTCCACCGGCCGGGACTTCGATCACCCCAATGGGATGATCATCGACTCCGACGGCAACTACGTCGTTTCCTTTCGCCACCTCAGTCAGGTGATGAAAATCGACGCGCTTACCGGAGAGACGGTCTGGCGGTTGGGCGGCCGGAGAAATGAGTTCACCTTTCTGAACGATCCGCTGGGCGGCTTCAGTGCGCAGCATTCGCCCAGGATCCTGCCGAACGGCAACCTCCTGCTCTACGACAACGGCACCAGCCACCAGCCGCAGGAGTCGCGCGCCGTAGAGTATGCGCTGGACTTGGCAGCTCGCACGGCAACCCTCGTCTGGGAGTTTCGGCACGTTCCTCCGATATACACGCCGGCGGTCGGGGGCGTGCAGCGGCTGGCGAATGGGAACACTCTGGTGGGCTTTGGTTTCGTTGGTCGCGCCACCGAGGTGCGGCCGGACGGGAGCGTGAGTTGGGAAGCGGAGGTCACAGTGGACGGCCGGCCGGCGCTGGTGTATCGGCCGATCCGGATTGCATCGCTTTACGGCTACCAGGAACCCTGAGTCGATCTATTCGGCAGCGAGTTCCCGCAGTATGGACAGGCTGGGCCGCGGGATGCCCCGGGATGAGCGGCGGCCTGCTCCCAGGGTTGCTTCCCATTGGTCGAGCGCCTCGCGCTCGTCTTCCGGTGTGTCTTCCCAGCCGTTGTATGATGGTGCCACGGTACGCCTCCTGATGACCTTGTGACGTTCCGAGGCTACCGTCCGGGCCTCAAGCGACAGTCAAGAGGCCTTATTGGCGGGGTTGGGCTTACGCCGGGCCCTCCGAGCCAGCGCTGGGAACCCATGCCTCCGGCGAACCAGCATCCAGAGCACCGGAGCAAACACCAGGGCAACGGCAAGGATGATTGCCGTGTCCTGGTTGGAGACGTTGAGGAGCTTGAGTGCCGACGCCAGTAGTACAAACGCCAGCGCCCGCCGCACCAGGCCTCCAGGCGCGCGAGCGGAGAGGTGAGCGCCCAGCCAGACGCCGGGAATGCAGCCGATCAGCAGGGAGGTAGTCAGATCCATCTGGAAGTCGCCGAACAGGATATGCCCCAGCGCAGCGGCGCCGACCAGGAGAACGGCCTGCACCA
>DASPKB010000127.1:0-7112 GCA_035628315.1 Gemmatimonadales bacterium
AGTAGGCGGGACCGGTCCTAGTGCGGGTGTTCCGAATCCATAGATGTAGCCGTCCACCAGCTCCTGCCGGTCGATGGCGCTGCTCAGGCGGATCCGGGTCTTGAGCTCGT
Organism: Gemmatimonadales bacterium; assembly: GCA_035628315.1. Lineage (GTDB taxonomy): Bacteria > Gemmatimonadota > Gemmatimonadetes > Gemmatimonadales > GWC2-71-9 > CAVVWJ01. The sequence continues at coordinate 111 of DASPKB010000127.1, forward strand.
TGAACGGCGGGCGACGGGTGTTGAACACCACGCCATCGGTCCACAACAGCGGATAACTGAGGACCCGCAGGCTCGAATCCCGCCGAACGAATTCAGCGTGCGCCGGCTGGATGCCCGCAAAGTCGAGCTCCCCAGAGGTGAGGGCCGCCAGCTTCGTGGTTGGCTCATCCACCACCACAACAATGAATCGATCCAGCCGAGGGGGACCTCCCAGGGCAGCCGGGAAGGAAGGATTGGCCGAAAACACCCAGCGCCGGTTCGCCTCGTGCGCCTCGAAGCGGAAGGGGCCGTTGCCTACCGGCGAGCGGTTCCAGGATGCCTCTCGTAAACTGGCGCGAGGAGTGTGCTCCAGCAGATGGGCCGGAAGGATCGCGAGATCGGTGAGCACGTCGGGGAATACAGATTGGCTCCGGTCAAATGCCAGCACCACAGTAGAATCGTCGGGACTGGTAACGGACTGGACGGAAGTCAGCTCGCCCGCGCGAGGATAGCCCGTGGCGGGATCGCGGGCAGCCTCGAGGGTCCAGACCACGTCACGGGCGGTTGTGGGACGTCCATCGTGCCACCGCACCATCGTCGCGAGACCGAAGGTGAGCCGACGCCGGTCAGGTGACCACGCCCAGGTACGGGCGAGATACGGCCGCGGCGTGAGGGTGCTGTCATATCGCGCCAGGGTGGTGAGCAGGACGTAGCGCTGCACCTGACGAGCGAGCGGATGCACGGTGAGCAGCGGATTGATGCTCTGCAAATCGGCTCCCGATGCGAAGAGCACGGTTTTGCCACGGCGGTGGGCGCTCGGCTGGCAGGCAGTTGCCAGCAGCAGGAGCAGCAGCAGGAAGCGGAGCACGGGGGGCACGGCGTATCTTATCTGCTCCCGGCCTCAAGCTGCAGGGTACCACGGCATCCATAGAGACCCGTACGTTTCATCAATGCTGAGCGCCTTTCTTCAGCGCGCCCTCGCTGGGCTCGCGGTCGTCATCGGTGTGGTGACGCTCATGTTTTTTCTGATTCGCCTGGCACCCGGCGACCCCGCACTTCTGCTGGTCGGCCCCACCGCGTCAGAGGAACAGCTCGCAGCACAACGGCGGGCGCTGGGGCTCGACCAGCCCCTGCCCCAGCAGTACGCGACGTGGCTCGGGCGTTTTGTTCAGGGCGACTGGGGAACCAGCATCGCAACCGGGCGGCCGGTTGCGTCTATGATTGGCGAGGCGTGGCCGGCCACAGTCCGGCTGGTCGGCCTTTCGCTGTTCTTGAGCTACGTACTCGGTATTCTGGTGGGCGCCATCCAGGCCGCCCGAGGAGGCCGGCTGGACACCACGCTCTCGATCGTGAGCGTGACCCTCTTCGCTCTTCCCGGCTACTGGCTGGGGCTCATGCTGGTCATGGTCTTCACCTACTGGGCCCGGCTGCTGCCGGCCTTCGGTGCGGCTGGGTTCGATGCTGATTTCCTGACCGGTTGGAGTCGCCTGGCCGATCAACTGCGGCACCTGACACTTCCGCTCGCCACGCTGACGCTCATCGGCGTAGGCGGCACCGCCCGCTTCGTGCGCGGGGCGATGCTGGACGTGCGCGGGTCGCCCCACGTAGCTATTGCCCGGGCCAAGGGTCTGTCACCCACACAAGTGACAGTCCGGCACGTGCTGCGGAACGCGCTGATCCCGGTACTGACCCTGCTGGGTCTCTCCATTCCGGCCCTCTTCTCCGGGGCGGTGTTCATCGAAGCTATTTTCGCCTGGCCCGGAGTAGGTCGCATCATGGTCGAGGCGGTCGGGGCGCGAGACTACCCAGTGATCATGGCGGCAACCGCCGTCAGCGCCGCCCTGGTGGTGACCGGCAACCTGATCGCCGAGGCGCTGGCGGCCTGGGCGGACCCGCGATTGCGAACCCCGCACCGGAGCCCTGCATGATGACCCGCCGGGCATCCGTGCTTCGAGATCCACGCGCCCGCTTCGGGCTGGCCGTCATCATAGCCGCCGTAGCGGTGGCGGTGTTTGCTCCGGTCGTTGCGGTCGACCCCATAGCCCAACGTGACATCGTGGCGACCCGGTTTCAGCCTCCCTTCAGCACCGATCTGCACGGAACCTTTCACCTCCTCGGCACCGATCGCTTCGGTCGGGACGTCTGGGCTCGGCTGGCCTATGGCGCCAGGGTATCGCTCGGTGTAGGAGCGTTGGCGGTACTGCTGTCGGTTCTGATCGGCACCGCGGTGGGAGCCGCCGCCGGGTTCTGGCGGGGCCGCGTGGGCATGGCGCTCCTGGGGCTCACGGACTTTGCGCTGGCCCTCCCGCGGGTGGTGCTTCTCCTTCTCTTGGCATCGCTGTGGGAGCCCAGTGCCCTGCTGGTAATCGCGGTTCTCGGACTCACCGGCTGGATGACAATTGCCCGGCTGGTTCACGGTGAGGTACGTGCCTTGGCGGAGCGTCCTTTCGTGGAAAGCGCCGTCGCGCTGGGAGTTACCGGAGACCGGGTGCTCTTCCGGCACATTCTGCCGAACGCGCTCACGCCGGTAATTGTCGCTGCGGCACTCGGCATCGGGAACGCGATCATGCTGGAGGCGGGGTTGTCGTTCCTGGGGTTGGGTGTGCAGCCACCGACTCCGTCATGGGGCAACCTGATCGCATCCGGACGCGACACCCTGGTCAATGCACCATGGGTGGCCACTGCGCCCGGAGTCGCGCTGGTTTTGGTAGTGCTTGCGGCCACGTTGTTGGGGGATGCACTCAGGGATCGGTTGGACCCGGCTCAACAGCGCGTATCGGAGCCCTGAGCTAGCGGCCGGTCCACTCCGAGGAGCCGAGGGCCTCGTCGATCCGGCGCTCGAGCACCACCAGAGCGCCGGGCGCAGCGCCACACCCGTAGTCGTGTTCGATGCGGTGACTGCGATCTCCCAGCCGTACGGAGGTGATTGCGACAGGAGAGTCGGTAGCGTAGCGCCCGCAGACCGGCTCCGCCGGAGTGTACCGGGGAGCAAAGGAGAAATACCCGCCCCGCTCGAGCTCGGAGAGCAGCGCAGAAACCTGCTCGGGTTTGATGCGCTTGGTGGCTACTCCCACCTTCCGCACACTCGACCGACCTTCGTAGGAAACTACGCCTTCGGCCGTCACCGAAATCCGGTAGACCGGGCACCCGCCAAAGCAGGGAGTGCGCTCCAGCGTAATAGCGGCCTCGGAGCCGAGTGCACTGGAGCTCTCGCCGGCGGGGACGGGCGATTTCCCGGGCGCACACGCAGCCAGCAGACCAGCTGCGAGCAGAGCTGCACGCGTCATCGTGCTACCCGCATGCGCTGGACCCTGCTCCTCACACCATCCGAGATTACCAGATCTACTTGTCCCTTCTTGGTGGACAGCTGCACCTCGCCTCCGCGGGCCAGCGACAATATCTGTCCGTTATCTGGGTCCCGGACAACTACCAGCGGATTCGCCTGATGGTTCCATCGCAGGGCAACCTTTCCGGCTCCGGTGCGGTGGACCGCGATGCCTGCCGGGGTTCCGGCCGCGGGAGCGGCAGCAGACCGGACGGCACTGCGGCCGCTACCCACTACGCGGATGGATGACAGCCGAGCCGCCTGGGTTGCGGCGAGCGGCACCGCAAATACGAAGTTCTGCCGGCCGGACCCTGCATCGGCAATTTCTTGGGGCGTAAACGAGACGGAGAATACTGTCGACCCATCAGCCGCCGTGCCGGATACCGTATACGGGCCCGACCGACGAGGGAGACTGGGACGGGTAGTCGCCTGGAAAGCCGGCTCCAGCACCACTTCGCCATTGCGGATGTGCCCCCACACCACAAGGCAAGGCTGCGCGGCCTGGCTCCCGGGGCCTCCCATAATGGGCGGGCTCGGCGAGAGGAGGTAGTTGAGCACCCCGCGATAGGTGTAGTCGCTGATCCACTTGGGGTCACAATATCCCATGACGTCGCCCAGATCGGGCTGCTGCAGCGTCTGCGCCGCGACATCGATGCCGTAGATTCCGGTGGTCCCGTCGAGATGCGGGTACTGAAGGTCAACCTGCTGGGGACCTCCGCATGGGGCATGGTTACGTCCCCAGCTATGCCCCAGCTCGTGCGCAGCCACAAGGCTGCCGCTTGGCAGGTAATCCCATCCCAGCGCCGCGCGTCCACCTACAGTCGAGGTGCTGACATAGGCGACTCCCGCGACTCCACTCTGGTAAGAGACCCGCGCGACACCATAGTAGTAGTTGGTGCTGTTCTCGGTTACCCGAAGGACATCGAGCTCATTCAGGATCTCACTCCACGCACCATTGGCATTCTGGGACTGGAGCGTGTCAGTCGTTGTCGTGGTGTAGTCCGCGTGGACAACCGCGTTGAATGAGGAAACCGGATGCATTCCCTGAGTCACCTGGAGGAACTGAGCCTTGTTACTCTCGGTGACGTTGCCCTTAGCGCGGCTTTCCGGAAGGCCGCTCTGGATAACCGGAACAAAGGTGATATTGACGGCTGGCACCGTGCGAACATCCAGTGCAGGCGGAGTCCCCGCCGGATAGAGGTTGTCGGTTTCATCGGTCTCCATGACCGTGCCGAAGGGATCAACCTCGGCCTGGATACTGAGCGTTGGCTGGATCAACGAACCCGGCACCGGCACGTTCCAGGAATAAGTGAGCAAACTCTCGTCTACCGTAGTGGGAGCTCCCACACCCGGAGCGAGAATCGTGGCGGAGTCCACCGGCAGCAGCCCGTGGTAAAAGCGGACTTTCACCTCCGGAGCTGCCGCATTCACCCGATCGCCAACAACGAACACCCGAAGATACCCGTCCCGATTTCTCACCAGCGGGACCGACCCGGCATACGTCTGAGCGCTCTGAGTCAGGTACATCCCCGCGATACGAAGGTTGACGGTGCCATCAGCCGGCGGCGGGGTGTAGGACACACTGGCGGTGGCAGTCGTCCGGGCAGTGATGCTTACCGTCTGGGAGGTAGGACTCGCCGTGTGCGCGGTGCCGCCGGCCGCGGTGGTATCCCGCGCGGAGATGACGTAGCTGCCTGGATTCAGCCCCCGAAGGGTGGTCGTCCGGCTTACGGCCTGGGTGTAACCCGGACCCGTAACGGTTACCGCTGCCGTGCTCGCAGTGCCCAGTCCGCTAATGGTGAGAGCAAGGCTCCCGGTGGTCTGGGAGTAGGTCACGGTGGCATTGACCTGATTGCCGCCGACCGGGACGTCCTGAGTCGAGGGACTCGGCGAGTAAGTAGCGCTGCTGAAGGTGACGCTGGCGGCAGTCACCGTGTAGATGCCGGGCGTGAGTTGGGTAAAGGTTTGGGACGCGCTGGCAGATTGGCTGAACCCGTTCGGACCGCTAATCGTGACGGCCGCGGCCGCTCCGGCGGGTAGACCCATAATCGTGACTCTGAGGCTGTTGCCGCTGGGTTCACTCGGACCGCCATCGCAGCCGAGAAGAAGGAGCAGAAGCAACCCAATCGGTTTTACCCGCACGAAACGGTTCATGTGGCATCCTTGATGTCTTGCGTTCTGCACCGGGCGCAAATCGCAGCCGCCTCCGAAGCCGGCAGCTCGCGCAAAAGCCGACCCGGCTGCTATAGTCACTTCCAAGTATCGGTATGCGACTGGCTTAGCTTGTGGAGCTGACTCGCAGGAACAGCTTTGAACCCCACCTATGTAACGCCACTTCATTCAACAGAGCGTCAACTTCGCGGCGTCGGGTTTTCGTGGGGAGTGGGTTCGGCAATACCCGCGCCAGCCGCTGCGGATGTGGGGTGACAAAAAAACCGAGGCCCGCTGGGAGCCTCGGGGGACTACTCAGTACTTCAGGAGCTGTGCTATACCCGGCGAGTTTCGGTTACATCCCGATCGCGCCGCTTCCTGCCCATCAATCCTGCCAGCCCCAAAAGTCCTAACAGACCCCAATCGTCGAATCCACCATCGTCCGTCCGGGTCGTTGTCTGGTCGGTGGTGGTTTGGGTGATGCCTGGCGTGATCACGCCGACGCCGAGAAGTACGGTAACCGCCAAGATTCTGGTTAGGCTCGACACATATGCCTCCCTGCAAGAGTCTCGAGTGGTCCGCCTGTCTCTGCCAGCGGGACCAGGCCCGATTTCTTCAGGCCGGGGAGATGGTACAATGAGGAACCGGCCAATGATGTGGCAGCAGTCACACCCGAGTAGGCGCTGGGGGAAGATTCCAAGCTGGATTGGGCAGAACCGCCTGGCACCCAATCAGGCGGCGCTGGAGCCCCCATCTCGGCGGCGAATGCAGCGAAGGACCTCCGCCAGCAGCCGCTCGGCCGGGAATGGCTTGGGAATAATGCTGCAGGGGGTGGCGATGCCCATTTCGGCAAGTGCGGCCGTAGCATAGCCTGACATGAGTATGATGGGCACATCGGGATGCGAAACGGATAGCGCCTGCATCAGCTCGACGCCATTCAAGCGGGGCATGACGATGTCGGACACCACGAGATCCGGATTGCAGTTCTTGCAGATCTCGAGGGCCTCCACTCCGTCAGTGGCCTCTATGACACCCATGCCTTCTCTTTCGAGGACCCGAGTAGCGAAGCGCCGCACCGCGGTTTCGTCGTCGACCACGAGAACGGAGACGCCGGCACCGGTTCGCATCGGCGAGGGGTGCGAATACTCGTCGAGTGTCTTCATACCTGATTGGTGAGGGACGTCACAATGTAATGCAAGCCGCCGCTAGTCACCACCCTGGCGCCGGTTTCGAGCGGCATCGACGCTCCATGGGCCCGGACCCGCAGCGGCCAGGTACAGGAAAAGGAAACAGTACAGCGCCGGGAGCTCGCCCCGGTTCAGGATCGGCCAGAACCCCCGAGGTGCGTGTGACATGAAGTAGGCGAACGCCATCTCGCCGGCGAGGAGGAAGGCAACCGGGCGGGTGAACAATCCGAGCAGGAGGAGCGCTCCACCAAAGACCTCGAGGACACCCGCCACTCCCATAAGGGAGAGAAGCTCCGCGGGCTCGCGCGGCTCTTCCACCGGCCAGGCGAATAGCTTCTGGGTACCGTGGGCCATGAACAG
>DASPKB010000128.1:0-3535 GCA_035628315.1 Gemmatimonadales bacterium
TGCCGCAGCGGGTGGTCGGGATCCTCTGCTACCTCGAACAGGGTCCGCTCGATACCATCGAGAACTTTGCGGTGGATCCGGTCGTCTACCACTCCCGGAACCCACCAGGGACTCTCCGCCCGGATCCGCTCGCGAATCAGCTCCTCGTTCTCGGCCACCAACCGAAGCAGACCCTGGATAACCTTGTCGAACAGCTGCTGATGCCGGTCGTCTACCGTGAGCAGGGCCAGACCCTTGGCCAGTACCGGCGCGATAGGCACCTGTCGCAATGGTTCCACCACGGTACGGTCCAGGAGGGCGTGAACGTCCTCGTCTCGAACCACGTTGCCCGCGCCCTGCAGCACCGCTGCGGCGTGGCCGGCGGCGGCTCGGGAGTTCTCCGGATGGCTGAGCCACTCAGCGGCACGTCGGCTGATTTTGGCTGCGCGAAGCTTGGCGCTCAGTACTTCGGGGGAGAGGAAGTTGTTCTGTACAAAGTTGCCCAGGCTCCGGCCGATTCGGTCCTTACGGCTGGGGACGATGGCGGTATGCGGGATAGGGATTCCAAGAGGATGGCGGAATAGTGCGGTGATGGCGAACCAGTCGGCGATGCCCCCGACCATGGAGGCCTCTGCAGTGGCCCGGACGTAGCCCAGCCACGGATGCTCCGCCTCGAACATCCGGGCCACGATGAAGATCAGCCCCATGAGGATGAGGAGGCCGGTGGCCCGCACTTTCATGCGGTCCAGGCTGCGTTGCCGCTCCTCGGCGTTGCTGATGTCCTGCATCGTAAGAAGGTAGGTTGAACGAGGGAACGAGGGAACGTCGTACCGCCTACTTGAACAAAGTCTAATCAGCGGTTAATCTTACGGGCTTATGTTTGACGAGCTTTCCAGTAAACTCAACGCCACGCTCCAGAAGCTCACGGGGCGGGGCGTTTTAACGGAAGACGCGGTCAAGGAGGGGCTCCGGGAAATTCGCCGGGTCCTGCTCGAGGCCGACGTCAGCTTCGACCTTACCCGGGACTTCCTGGAGCGGGTCCAAACCAAGGCTGTTGGGCTCACCGCGATAAAGGACGTTCGGCCTGGTCACCAGCTGGTCAAGATCGTGTACGACGAGCTGGTGGTGCTGCTGGGCGAGAAGCAGGCGCCCATCGCCCACTCCACGGTTCCGCCTACCGTCATTCTGCTGGTCGGGCTCCAGGGCTCCGGTAAGACCACCACGGCAGGTAAGCTGGCACGTCGGCTCAAGCTGGAGCAGAAGGCGCCATATCTGGTCGCAGCCGACGTGTACCGTCCGGCAGCGATTGACCAGCTGCACACGCTGGGGCGGCAGATCGATGTCGGAGTCTACAGCGACAACGCGTCGCAGGACGTGGTCAAGATCGTGCGGGACGGTATCACTGCTTCTGGAAAGGCGCGGGCTCGCACCGTCATAGTCGATACTGCCGGACGGCTGCAGATCGACAGCGAAATGATGGATGAGCTCAAGCGGCTCAAGGGAGCGGTGACGCCCCACGAGATCCTCCTCGTTGCCGACGGCATGACCGGGCAGGACGCGGTGCGGATCGCCCAGGGGTTCCACGATGCGCTTGGTATCACCGGCGTGGTGCTCACCAAGATGGATGGCGACGCCCGGGGCGGCGCGGCACTCTCGATCTACGGCGTGACCCATGCACCGATCAAGTACATCGGTGTAGGCGAAAAGCTGGATGCGCTGGAGCCATTCCACCCCGACCGGCTGGCCGGCCGGATCCTTCAGCAAGGCGACATCTTGTCGCTGGTGGAGAAGGCTCAGACGACGGTAGACGAGAAGGAAGCCGAGCGGCTGGCCAAGAAAGTTCAGTCGAAGAAGGGGCTCGATCTGAGCGACTTTCTCGGCGCCATGAAGCAGATGCAGAAGATGGGGCCGCTGAAGAACGTTCTCGGCATGCTGCCCGGCATGAACCCGGCCATGCTCCAGGCCGCCAAGATCGACGACAAGAAGCTGAAGCACGTCGAAGCCATCGTGCTTTCGATGACGCCGAAGGAACGATCCAACCCCGACGTGATCAACGGACAACGGCGGCTTCGGATCGCAAAGGGCTCGGGACGAACGGTGCAGGAGGTCAATACCCTGTTGTCCCAGTTCAAGCAGATGCAGAAGTTCATGAAGATCGCGGGGAAGACCGGAGGCGCCGGTCTGAAGCTGCCCTTCGGACGCGGCGGATTCCCCGGCTAAACCCGCACCAACAGGAACACACATGGCAACAACTCGGATTCGGCTGCGGCGGATCGGCCGCAAGAAGCTCCCGCTCTTTCGTATTGTCGTGGCCCACGGGGAATCGCCCCGGGACGGCCGCTTCATCGAGATCATCGGGACCTACAATCCCAAGGGCCAGACCCCAGCGGACAAGGTCCAGGTCGACGCGGAGAAGGCGCGGCAGTGGATCGCCAAAGGCGCGACTCCGTCGGATACAGTCCAGTCGCTGTTGAAGCAGGCGGGAGTGTTTGCCGGTCCCGCGGCGCCAGTCGCCAGTCGGCAGTAGCGGTAGGCTACAAGGGCCGGTCCGGTGACTGACGACCGGCAGCTGGCGACTGTGAAGACCATCGTCGGCCGTCTCAGGAAACCTCACGGTTTAAAAGGCGACTGCACCCTGTTTCCGCTGACTGACAACCCGGAGGCGATTTTCGCGCCGGGGCGCGAACTCTGGGTGGTGGATCTGGAGGGCGCAACCGTCGCCGGCCCGCTTACGGTCGAGCGCAGCCGGAGCTATCACCGCGAGTGGCTGGTGAAGTTTGCCGGGGTTGAGAACCGCGACGCTTTGGATCCTTTCCGCGGCCAGTTTCTCGGTGTGCCTCAGGAATCGCTGGGTCCCCTGGACGACGATGAGGTCTACCTGCATGAGCTGGACGGCTTTTCGGTCCGTCTTGCCGATGATACTCCGCTCGGGCTGGTCTCTGCAGTGTACGAGCTGCCTGCCGGGCTGGTGATCGAGGTACAGGGACCAAAGCGCGAGTTTCTGCTGCCCTACAAGAAGGAGTTCGTACAACAGGTGGACCGTGCAGGGCGGCGGCTGGTGGTGAGTCCGCCGGAGGGACTGCTGGACGAGTGAACGAGGGAAGGAGGGAACGAGGGAACGAAGGAGAACCGAGCTTCCGACGTTTCAACGTTCCGACGTTCAGTCATGCTGACCATTGATGTCGTCACCCTGTTCCCGGAAGTCATCGCACCATACCTCGGCGCGAGCATACCGGCGCGAGCGGCCGCGGCGGGACTGGTACACTTCAGGCTGGTGCAGCTGCGGGATTTTACCCACGATCGTCACGCTACCGTTGACGACTACGCCTATGGCGGCGGCCCCGGCATGGTGCTCAAGCCGGAGCCGTTCTTCGAGGCGGTGGAAAGCCTGCGGCCCACAGGGCCCATTGTGCTGCTGTCGGCAAGAGGGCGTCGTTTCAGTCATGACGATGCCGTGAGGTTCTCGCTTGGTGAACAGCTCACCCTGCTCTGCGGACACTACAAGGACGTGGACCAGAGAGTGGCCGACGGGCTGGCTACGGAGGAGCTGTCGATC
>DASPKB010000129.1:0-12779 GCA_035628315.1 Gemmatimonadales bacterium
CGCTCCGTCAGCTCGATACCCATGAGCTTCTCGACAGTCAAAGCCAGGCACACGTTGTTCGCCATGGGCGACAGGTAGTCGGTGCGATCGGTGAGCGGAATGATCTGGTTGTAATGCCGGTACTCCCCCAGCTTCTCGAAGCCCGAATGCAGGTAGCCGATATGGGGAATGCAGCGGCGCACAGTTTCACCCTCGAGCTCGAGGACCAGCCGCAGCACGCCGTGGGTAGCTGGATGCTGGGGACCGATGTTGACCAGCATGTGCTCGGCGCCCAGGTCCTCCCGGTACTCTCCGTTGCCTTCGGACACACCCAGCGGCACCCGGACCGGCTGGCCGGCGGCATCGAGCCCGGGGGTCGCGAGCGCCATCTCGACGGTGCGTAGCGTCATTTCAGAAATCCTCGCTCGCCACGAGCCAGACGTTCCTGCATGTCTTTGGGCAGCTCACCATAGGCGTCCGCGATGGAGAGCTCCTCCAGTGAGTAGTGTGCTTCTGGATTCGCAGCCAGCGCCTGACGGGTCTGCTCGGCCCGGCTGAAATGCCCCCGCAGGGGAAAGTCTTTCCGCAGGGGATGCCCCTCGGCGTAGGTCTCCCACATCAGTATTCGCCGCAGGTCGGGGTGGCCGACAAAGGTGACGCCGAACATGTCGTACACCTCGCGTTCCAGCCAGTCTGCGCCGCGCCACAGGTCGCACACGGAGCGGATCTCGAGCGGCTGCTTCTTGTCCAGTGCGACCTTGACTCTGAGATCCGCCTTGCGATGCAACGACCGCAGCTGATACACCACCTCCAGCGAACGCTCGGGGTCGCGGTAATCCACCGCCGTCACGTCGGTCAGATAGTTGAATTCCTGGCCGGGGGTCACCTTGAGCCAGGCGAGCACGTCGTGGGAGCGCTCCCTGGCTACAATGACCACGGTCTGCCCGGAAGAAACGAAATGACGCTCGATGGCTCGCCCGAACTCGGATCGGAGAGCGGGGACCGACGGGGAGGGCTTCACCCGGTCGACCTCGTTTGCTGAACCGAATTTCCGAAGGGCTCGCTGAGCTCGTCTACTCGCTCTGGAGGGAGGTACAGTCCGGAAGGGCCCACCAGTTTCTCTTCCCGCAGCATGTCGTCCGCGATGGTTTCTCCCTTGATCTTCTTTTGCAGGAGGAGGATGCCGTACATCAGCCCCTCGGGGCGCGGCGGGCAGCCGGGAACGTACACGTCCACCGGGATGATGGTGTCGATCCCCTGGACCATGGTGTAGTTATCGAAGATCCCTCCGGTCGAGGCGCAGGCTCCCATCGAGATGGACCACTTCGGCTGCGGCATCTGGTCCCAGATCCGGCGAATGACCGGTGCAAGCTTGAAGGGCAGTCGGCCGGCACAGATCAGCACATCGGCCTGGCGGGGCGAAAAGCTCATCCGCTCCATTCCGAACCGTGCCAGGTCGAACCGGCTGGCGGCCGTCGCCATGAACTCGATGGCGCAGCACGCGGTCCCGAAAGGCATCGGCCACAGGGAATTGGAGCGGGCCCAGTTGGTGAGGAAGTCGAGCCGGGTCGTGACCCAGTTGGGCGAGACCGCGGATACGGTGGTGGTCTCGTCGGCCTGGTTCTCGGTGGCTGGGTTGATCAGTCCCATTGCAAGGCTCCCCGCTTCCAGAGGTACACATACCCCACCGCGAGGATGAGGATAAACACGAACATCTCGATGATCAGCAGGCCCGCCATGGAACCGAGCTGCCGGAAGGCAACAGCCCAGGGAATCATGAACACCGTCTCGATGTCGAACACGATGAAGAGCATTGCGACCAGGTAAAACTTGACCGAGAAGCGCTCCCGGGCATCACCCAGGACCGGCATGCCGGACTCGTACGGAGCGATCTTCGTCGGGGTACGCCGGTAGGTGGAGAAGACGTGCGAGACGCCCAGCATCATGATCGCGTTGGCAACTACGAACACGATCAGCAGCAGCAGGGGGACGTACGGCTGAAGCATCAGGAAAGGCTTTTCATCTTAGTGAAATTTTTCACTTAATCGACTCGAAATTAACCCCGTTCGGGTACTGATTCAACCAGCGAAAGGTGCCGGAGTGGAGCCAACCGAGGGTGCTGCGGACTCGGGCTCCCGAGAGCAGGACTGAAGGATGTTCGTGCTATATTCAGCCCCTGTTTGGATAGCGGGCTAAGGTTCCCGCTTCCCCGAGTCCCCGCTTCCCTACTGAGAACATGTCCATCAAGTCCGATCGCTGGATTCGCCGTATGGCCCGGGAGCACGCAATGATCGAGCCGTTTGTCGACGGCCAGGTCCGGCGCGGAGCCATCTCCTATGGCGTGTCGTCGTACGGTTACGATATGCGGGTGGCTCCCGAATTCCGGATCTTTACTAACGTGCTCTCCGCCGTGGTCGATCCCAAACAGTTCGACGACCGCAGCTTCGTCAAGTTCGATGGGGAGGTCTGCATCGTCCCGCCCAACAGCTTCGCGCTGGCCCGATCCGTGGAGTACTTCCGGATTCCCCGGAATGTCCTCACTATCTGTCTGGGTAAGTCCACCTACGCCCGGTGCGGCATCATCACGAACGTGACCCCATTCGAGCCGGAGTGGGAAGGCTATGTGACCCTGGAGATCAGCAACACTACTCCGCTGCCGGCCAAGATTTACGCCAACGAGGGGATCTGCCAGGTGCTGTTCTTCGAGGCAGATGCTGACGATGTGTGCGAAACCAGCTACGCGGACAAGAAGGGCAAGTACCAGAAGCAGACCGGAGTGACGTTGCCGAAGCTTTAGAAATGTGAAGGGCTAAATGCGCAACGCTGCGGTCACCGCGCTTCTCGTTCTGTCACAGCTCGGCTCGCTCGGATTTCCTCTGGCGGCCGCTCAGGAGCCCGAGGGTTCTGCACCGGTCGAATCTGCCCGGCCGCTTACCCTGCCCACCCTCCGCCCGCCCGTCGCTGATACCGGAATCTTCAGCCCACTTCCCTTGCCGCCGGGAAATCAAATTCGGCGAGCGGACGGCGCGCCCGGGCCGGCGTATTGGCAGCAGCGGGTGGACTATCGGATTCGGGCAACGCTCGATACCGCTGCCAAGCGGCTAAGCGGGACCGAGATTATACGCTACCGCAACAACTCTCCCGACACCCTGCGGTTTGTCTGGTTTCAGCTGGACCAGAATTTATTTCGCGCGAGCAGCATGGGATCACTGCTTTTCGGGTCCGAGCACCTTATCGGAGCGCCTGATTTCGAAGGTGGTTTCGAAATCGACAGTATCGTGCAGGTCGACTCGGTGCCTCCCGACCGCCGGGCTCGCCGGAGAAGAAGCCGCACCCCCGCGGCCCCACTCCGCACGGTGCTGAAGAGCCGGGTAGACGACACGATGATGTACGTGGAGCTGGTCCGGCCGATAGCACCGGGACAGAGCACCAGCTTCGAGCTCGGGTACGATTTTACCATCCCGGAGCACGGTGCCGACCGGATGGGTCGGGATGGCAGTCTCTATCAGATAGCTCAGTGGTACCCACGGCTGGCCGTCTACGATGACGTAAGCGGCTGGAATACCGACCCTTATTTAGGGCAGGGGGAGTTCTACCTGGAGTACGGCACCATTGAGTACGAGGTGACTGTTCCTGCCGGGTATATCGTGGCCGGTACTGGAGTCCTCCAGAATCCCAGTGATGTGCTCACTCCGGTGCAGCGCCGGAGGCTGGCCCTGGCGCTCAAGTCGGACACCACTCTTCGGATCATCACCCCCTCCGACCTGGCTGCTGGATCGGCCCGTCCGGCCCGGTCCGGATCTCTGACCTGGCGCTTCCGGGCCGACAACGTTCGCGATGCCGCATGGGCGGCATCTCCCGAGTACCTCTGGGACGCTGTGGGGTGGGAAGGAATTCTGGCGCAAGCTTTCTATCGGCCGACCGCAGCCGATCTCTGGCGAGAAGCGGCGCAAATGAGCCGCTACTCAATCCAGGAGTACAGCACCAGATGGTACAGCTATCCCTATCCCCAAATCTCGGCGGTAGAGGGCCCGGTTTCCGGGATGGAGTACCCGATGGTCGCCATGCAGGCCCGTGGTGACAGTGCGGCTGGTCTGTACAGGGTGCTCACCCATGAGATCGGGCATATGTGGTACCCCATGGTCGTGGGCTCTGATGAGCGACGCCATGCCTGGATGGACGAGGGGTTCGACACCTTCATCAATACCTTCAGCGAGGAGGGCTACTGGAAGCGGGACGACTCGGCTGTGAGACAGCGAGAGCGCCAGCTGGTAATCGGAACCGACCAGATGCCGACTGCCCAGCCGGTTCTCACTCCGGCCAACCGGTACCGTACCAGCAATAACCTGCTGAGCCTTGCCTATGTGAAGCCGTCCATCGTCTTGCTATCCCTGAGAAGCAAGGTGCTCGGACCTCAGGTGTTCGACAGCGCCTTTCGGGAATACACGCGGCGGTGGGCCTTCAAACATCCTCAGCCGGCCGATTTCTTTCGTACTATCGAGGAAGTATCCGGGCGGGATCTGGCCTGGTTCTGGCGCAGCTTCTTCTACACCACCGCCGCGCTGGACCAGTCGGTGGAAAGCGTCAAGCAGGATTCTGCCGGGATCTCGCAAGTCACCCTGGTCAATCTGGGTGATGCCGTCATGCCGGTCGAGCTGGAACTGGGGTACGAGGACGGCACCACCGAGCTGGTAAAGCTTCCGGTGGAGATCTGGTACGGCGGCAATCGTTACGTATACCAGGTTAAATCCGGCAAGATCGTTGTCACTGCCCGCGTCAATCCAGACGGCACGTCCCTCGATGCCCTAACCACCAACGATGCCTGGAAGCGGCCCGCCCCGGCCGCAACACCTTAGCTTAGTTATGCGACTGGTCCTCTCCTTCTTTGCACTGACCCACAGTTCGACCATCGTGGCCCAGCAGACGCCGGCAGCTCCAACCTTGCCGGACACTGCCCCGCAGGCGCAGCAGGACTCTCCGTTTCGGCGGTTGGACTTACCGGCACCGGGCTCCATTAGAACCGGAAGCGGCGCCCCCGGCCCCGACTACTGGCAGCAGCGAGTGGACTACGTGATCCGGACCACCCTTGATACGGTGGCGCACCGGGTGAGCGGTGAGGAGCGCATAACCTACCACAACCGCTCTCCTGACACGCTGCGCTATCTCTGGATCCAGCTGGACCAGAACCTTTTCAAGAGCTCCAGCCGAGGGGCCCGGCTCTTCGACCAGGACTCCCGGTTTGGAACCGGCGGTGCCGAGGGAGGTGTGACCCTGACGAAGGTCACTGCCCCGCAGCTGTCCGGAGGGGACGGACGGCCGCCACGACGCGCCGTGGCACTGAAGTATCAGGTGAATGGAACGCTGATGCGGGTGGACTTACCACGTCCGCTTCCTCCAGGAACCCGGCAACTGCTCGACATCGGCTGGTCCTTTCCCTTTGGACCCAACAGCAACCGGATGGGGATTGAGCTGATAGATGGCAGCTACATCTATGAGGTGGCACAGTGGTATCCCCGACTTGCCGTCTACGATGATGTCCGGGGCTGGAATACCGAGCAGTACCTGGGGCAAGGCGAGTTCTATCTGGAGTACGGCAGCTTCGACGTCAGCATCACGCTGCCTGCCAACATGCTGGTCGCCGCAACGGGCACCCTCCAGAACCCGGAGCAGGTGCTGACCGCGGCACAGCGGAATCGCTTGAGCCGGGCTCGCACCAGTGACTCGACCGTGGTTATTCGCGGTAAGGACGAGATAGAGGATCCGACCTCGCGTCCGGCCGGCCGCTCAGGCAAGCTCACCTGGCGCTTCACTGCAGACAGCGTGCGCGACTTTGCCTGGGCGGCAGCCAGGCACTTCATCTGGGATGCAGCCCGGGCCAATGGTGGCAGGACGCTCGCAATGAGCTTCTATCCCCCATCCGCGGAACCCATCTGGAACCAGTCGACTCAGTACGTGCGGTTTGCGGTGGACAACTATTCATCGTGGTACCGTTATCCCTACCCGGTAGCCATCAACGTGAACGACATCGAAGGCGGGATGGAGTATCCCATGATCGTCTTCTGCCATAATCGTACTGACGGCCCCGCCCTGTTCAGCGTCACCGATCACGAGATCGGGCACACCTGGTTCCCGATGGTGGTGGGGAATAACGAGCGGCTCTATGCCTGGATGGATGAAGGGCTCAACACCTTCATGAACTACTACAACTGGGAAAAGAAGTATCCGGGCACCTACAACCGGCGAGGAAACCCCACGATCTATATCCCCTACGCGCTCTCCGGCCGGGAAGAGCCGATCATGACGCCAGCAGACCGGATCCGGGGAAGCCTCAGCGTCACGGGGTACACGAAACCGGGTCTGGGCCTGATTCTCCTCCGCGACCGAATCATCGGCCCGGCGCGGTTCGATGCCGCGTTCCGGGAATACATCAGGCGCTGGGCCTACAAGCATCCTACACCCGCTGATTTCTTCCGCACTATCGAGGATGGCGTGGGCGAGGATCTCAGCTGGTTCTGGCGAGCCTGGTTCTACACCACAGAGCGATTGGACCAGGCGGTGGATTCGGTGACAGTCACCGATTCAGCCGGCGTGATTTCTCGGGTGCACATCCGGAGCGCGAGTGCCATGCCGATGCCGGTTGAGCTGGATCTCAGGCTGGAGGATGGGAGCACTCGGCACCTCAATCTGCCGGTGGAGATCTGGTACGGAGGGAGTCGGTATGCGGTATCGGTGCCCGGGCCCAAGCGCGTGGTAGGTGCCACGATCGACGCCCGGAATCACTACCCCGACGTACGGAGAGAGAACAACAGCTGGCTTGCCCCGGCGGCTATGCCGAAGACTGGCGGCTCCGCCGGCACCGAATGACTCGTTTCAGCCCTGCCCTACTCAGGCCTCAACTGCCATAAGCCGCTCTCCATATCGATAGCGTAGAGCGATCCGTTCGCCAGCTGGACGCCCCAGGTGTAGGTATTGTCTGACCCTCCGGGCTGAATCCGGCCCAGGATTCGTCCGGATAGATTTCCACTCAGAGTGCCCGAAACGTCGAGTGCCACCACGCCGGCGTTGTAGTACGCGGCGTAAAGAATTTGTCGCGTTTCATCTACCCAGAAGTTGTGGGTTCCTGCTCCATTCAGGTGGAAGCTGGCCACCTCGACTGGATTGGCCAGGTCGGACACGTCCACCACGTGAATGTCCCCGCTCGACAACGCCCCCACCACACCGGGACCTTCCTGGCCGACGAAGAGGTAACGCCGCTCCCCCGTGACCTGATTGTGGAACCACCAGCCGTTATGCACCGCCGGGCTGCTATTGCTGGTAGCAGCGGTTATCAGCCGGCTGATCTCCACCGGAGCCGAGGGGGTCCCGCCGCGCATCCCGTTGCCGACGTCGTAGATAATGACTCCTTCGTCCCAGGCGAACACGAACGCGATACCGTCTCGCACGAAGGTGTCGTGAATGCCATAGTGCGGCTCGACCGGCTCTCGCCGCACCAGGGTAGGTGCCGCTGGATTGGTAATGTCGTAGATCATGAGGGCAGGCATTCCCTCAACGGGGCCGGCGCCGGGATCGGGGTTCATGGCCGCGAAGGCGTAGTTGCGTCCATCGATCGAAGCCAGGGTGACGGTATGGACACCGCGGTCACCCACGGTTGCGCTGCCCAACAGGGTTGGATTGGCCGGATCGCTCAGGCTGTAGGTGTAAATCCCTCCCTCACCACCCTGTTCTCCGCTCAGCACCAGCAGCTGCCCATCCTCGCTCACCTGAACATCGCTTACCGTCCCAATACCTCCCACCAGGACTGTTCGGGCGAGTGACGGAGCTCCTGTGGCGTCTAATGACCAGACGTTCAGGGCATTCCCGAGCTCGTTGCGAAAGCCCCAGGTGCCGGTGTAGGCATAATTGCCATGCACCCACAGATCGGAGCTGTAGCGATCGGGCACATTGTTGCCACCAGAGACAATCCTCAGCCCGAACGGGGTTGGTGCCACCACGGCCGTGGCCGTGAACACGACCGGTGACCCGGTCAGGCCGGTGGCCTCCGCTTGTGCCCGCTGCTCGCCTTCGTTCGGACCTAGGGTGAACTGTGCACTCGCCCTACCCTGCGCATCCGTTGATGAGCTTGTGGGTGTAATACTCCCGCCGCCAGTCACAACTGACCAGCTCACAGTGGCGCCTGGTACCAGATTGCCCTGGGCGTCGGTGACCTCGACCGTGAGTGGAGCGCCGAGCTGGGTTCCAGGAGCTCCCTGCTGTCCGTTTCCGGAGAAAGGAAAGATCGCAGCGGGAATCGCTGTTGGGTCTACAGTGTCATCGTCGCCGCAGGCAACCAGGGACAGGGCCGTAAGGCAGCACAGAAGATGTTTAGTGTTCATGCAATTCATCGTGACCCTCTACTGGATTCGTCGCCGTGTCCTGCGCCACACCATAGCGCCCCATCCGGTGAACCGGAGCGCCTAAAATGATTCGGGCCCCTAGACTGAGAGACCAGAACGACGTTCTTCCATAAAAGGACCGCACATCGAACAGGCCCCCTCCCACGTCTGCCATTCTTCCGTAAGAGAGCTCAACGAAGGGTAGGATCCTCGCTCTTGGAACTGGCTGGAGGTGCCGGTGGTACCCCGCGGTGTGAATAGTCCATCGGGTGGTGCCCAGGATTGCGTTCTCCAGATGAGGCCGGACTGATCGAAATGGTGAGAGAGTCCGGTGCTCTTCGGGTCGCTCGGTGCGCTCGAACCGGTAATGGAGACGGCTACGCCCCCTGGTCCATGCACCTTCTGCCAGGAAGCTCTCGAACACAAAAAACCCGTTCGCCTCAGAGGTGCGGGCCCATTCCAATAATCCATAGACTGGCTGCCGTGCAACCGGGCCGGACCAGCGCGCCGACACGCTCCATTTGCTCTGGTCGGTTCCGAAGCCGGGACGGTGTTCCGGAGACTCAACATCGGCGTGCGAACCCTGCACCTCCAGGCTGGCGACAGGATACACAGTAAGACGGCTGGACCAAGAGTCTCCGAAACGCGCGATTCGGGGGAACTGGCCCGGCCGCTCCGGCTCGTCGCCGTTAAACAGCGCGCCCTCCAGGAGTACCGGCCCGGCCCTGACACCGACGATCCCGACGGCACGCTCCAAGATCTGCGCGAGGTGATGGTTCACCGGATATCGGATTACGGGTCGTGACATCGGATCGTCCGTTCCGAATGGAGCGAACCCCCTGCCCAGCGCAAGTGAAATTGCGGCCGGCCCGACGGTCTCGTGAAACGACAGCATGATTTCGTGAATGTAGGTGTGAGGATGCCGCCGATCCACGAAACCCTCACCCCAATCACCCAGCGCCAGCTCACCGTCGGGTATGGTGAGTCCTTCGAAGTTGACGGTACCGGTAAGCCGCAGCCGATTCGCCCAGGCTCCGCCGTGTAGCATTACGGCGGGTTGAAGTAGCCGTACTTCCGCCAGCGAGCCGCCGAGCGGCACCGGATCCGTGTGAGTGAATGTCGGCACGGCATTGATGCCAGCGCGCAGCCATGGCGTAGCTTGAGCCCTGCACGGATTGGGAAGCAGAAGGCCAGCGGAAACCAGCGCCGCTGAAAGTGGGGTCAGTCGGATTCGGCTACGGCTCCTCGACCCGAGGTCAGACTCGCGCGCAGGAAGTCGCGATTCATTCGGGTGATGGTGTCTATGCTGATGAGCTTGGGGCAGGCCTCCTGGCACTCGCCGTACAGACTACAGCCTCCGAAGTGCTCCACATCCATCTGGGCGACCATCCGGAGCGTACGGCGGTAACGCTCGGGCTGACCTTGGGGGAGAAGGCTCAAGTGGGTCAGCTTGGCTGCGGTAAACAACGCAGCCGAGCCGTTGGGGCAGGCGGCGGCGCAGGCACCGCAGGAGATACACTGGGCCGCGTCCATCGCCGTATCCACGGTGGCTTTTGGGATAAGCACCGCATTGCCATCCGGCGCGCCGCCCGTAGGAGCCGTGACATAGCCTCCTGCCTGAATGATGCGGTCAAACGCCGTCCGGTCGACTACGAGATCGCGCAGGATGGGGAACGCGCGCACTCTCCAGGGCTCGACCGTGATCACATCCCCGTCTTGGAAGCTCCGCATATGAAGCTGGCAGGTGGCCGTCCCACGTATAGGCCCGTGGGCTACGCCGTTGATCATCAGGCT
The DNA here is from genome assembly GCA_035628315.1 of Gemmatimonadales bacterium. GTDB lineage: Bacteria > Gemmatimonadota > Gemmatimonadetes > Gemmatimonadales > GWC2-71-9 > CAVVWJ01. The sequence continues at coordinate 10,146 of DASPKB010000129.1, forward strand.
GCAGGATCCGCAGATCCCCTCGCGGCAGTCATGATCGAAGGCGATCGGCACCTCTCCCTGCTGCATCAGCCGCTCGTTCATGACGTCGAGCATCTCCAGAAACGACATGTCCGGGCTGATCTCGGCCGCGTCGTACTCGACCAGGCGCCCGGGTGCGCTCGGGCCCGGCTGGCGCCAGATGCGGAGCTTCAGGTTCACTTGTAACTCCGCTGTGCCAGGGAGACGTACTCGAACTTGAGGGGCTCCTTGTGCAGGAGCGGCTCCTGCTCGGAGCCGGCATGTTCCCACGCCGCAACGTAGGCGAACTCCTCGTCATTCCGGAGCGCTTCGCCGTCCGGCGTCTGATATTCCATCCGGAAATGACCTCCACAGGACTCCTCACGGTGCAGCGCGTCCCGGCACATCAGCTCGCCCAGCTCGAGGAAATCCGCTACCCGGCCGGCCTTTTCGAGAGCCTGGTTCAGCTCGCTGGCACTACCCGGCACATTCACGTTGCGCCAGAACTCTGCCCGGAGCTGCGGAATATGGGTGAGCGCCTTGCGCAGACCATCGGCGCTTCGAGCCATGCCGCAGTAGTCCCACATGATCTTGCCAAGCTCCCGATGGAACGAATCGACGGTGCGCTTGCCGTTGATCGAAATGAGACGCTCGGTTGAGGCCGTAACTTCGGCGACTACCCGCCGGCACTCCGGATGGTCATCGTCGACTTTGCCCAGCTTGGCGCCGGCCAGGTAATCACCGATCGTTACGGGCAGGATGAAATACCCGTCGGCAAGCCCCTGCATCAAGGCGCTCGCACCCAGGCGATTCGCACCATGGTCGGAGAAGTTCGCCTCGCCGATTACATGCAGCCCCGGGATGGTGCTCATCAGATTGTAGTCCACCCAGAGCCCGCCCATCGTATAGTGCACGGCGGGATAGATCCGCATCGGTGCTTCGTAGGGATTCTCGTCGGTGATGCGCTGGTACATTTCGAACAGATTTCCGTAGCGGTCCCGAATGGTGCGCTCCCCCAGGCGTCGAATTGCATCGGCGAAGTCGAGGTACACGCCGAGTCCGCTCTCCCCTACCCCCCGCATTTCGTCGCAGACTTCCTTGGCGGCCCGGGAGGCGATGTCGCGGGGTGCAAGGTTCCCGAAGCTGGGATACTTCCGCTCGAGGTAGTAATCCCGGTCGCTTTCCGGTATCTGGCTCGGCGGCCGCTTATCGCCCGGCTGCTTGGGAACCCACACCCGACCGTCGTTCCGGAGTGACTCGCTCATCAGCGTGAGCTTGGACTGATACTCCCCACTCACCGGTATGCAGGTCGGATGGATCTGGGTAAAGCACGGGTTCGCGAATGCCGCACCCCGCTTGTAGGCCCGCCAGATTGCCGTGGCGTTGGACCCCTTTGCGTTCGTGGAGAGGTAGAAGACATTGCCGTAGCCGCCGGTGCCCAACACCACGGCGTCGGCGGTGTGCGAGGCGATCTTCCCGGTGACCATGTCGCGCACCACGATGCCCCGGGCTCGTCCATCGATTACGATCAGGTCGAGCATCTCGGTTCGGGGAAACATCGTTACGCCGCCCCGGTCGATTTCCTTCTGCATCTGCTGATAGGCGCCAAGCAGCAGCTGCTGGCCGGTCTGGCCCCGAGCGTAGAAGGTGCGGGAGACCTGAGCCCCTCCGAACGAACGGTTCGCAAGGAGCCCCCCGTACTCCCGGGCAAAGGGCACGCCCTGCGCCACGCACTGGTCGATGATATTGACGCTCAGCTGGGCCAGCCGGTATACGTTGGCCTCTCGGGCGCGGAAATCTCCCCCCTTTACCGTGTCGTAGAACAGCCGATAGATGCTGTCGCCGTCGTTACGATAATTCTTGGCCGCGTTGATGCCGCCCTGGGCGGCAATACTGTGGGCCCGCCGGGGAGAATCCTGGAAGCAGAAGCACTTGACGTTATAGCCCAGCTCGCTCAATGAGGCGGCGGCGGAGGCCCCGCCAAGTCCGCTGCCCACCATGATGATGGTGTATTTCCGCTTGTTCGCAGGGTTCACCAGCTTAACCTCGAACCGGTGCTTGTCCCACTTCTGCTCGATTGGGCCTCCGGGAACCCGGGAGCGCAGCTCGATCACGGGATTACCCCTGCGTACACTGCCACCGGGATCACCGTAAAGCCGAGCCAGATGAGCAATGCCAGGACCAGCGCAATGGTTCGGCGGAGCGGATGGGGGGACGGGGGGCTCACCCCCAGGCTTCGCCCGCTGCTCCACACGCCATGGTAGAGATGCAGCCCAACGAGTGCCATGGCGATGAGGTAGCCACCAACCACCAGCGGATTACCAAACCCGTTGGTCACGTTGTGGTAGGGGTCGCCTTCGACGAAGTCGGTATGGGCCGTTCCCACTGTGAAATGGAGAATGTGGTAGATCAGAAATACCAAGATGAGCGCCCCGCCCCAGCGGATGCTGCGTGAAGCCCAGGTGGAGACTTGGGGCTCTCTCCCCCCGGCATATGCTACCGGCCGGGCCTCCAATCTCCGGGCTGCGAGCTGGACGGCGGCAACGACATGGAGCACCAGGGCCGCAAGCAACACAGCGCGGGCAGCCCAAAGTGCGCCACCCGTCCCGTGGAGGAATGCGCTGTAAGCATTGATGT